>PEZS01000003.1:0-55441 GCA_002778785.1 Bdellovibrionales bacterium CG10_big_fil_rev_8_21_14_0_10_45_34
TACCATGTTTTTATGGGTCTGGGGTTCACAATATTGCCGGCTGAGTCTCCGGATGATACTGTCAACGAGTTATCGGGGAGCAGTATAATATTCGGGCCATTGTAACTTCAAAGTTGAGCGGCTTTGTTAAAAAATCGTTTGCTCCAGATTCAATGCATCCAACCACATCTGAAATATCAGTTTTAGCTGTAACCATAATGATTGGCAGTTCAATTGGGCTATGAGTTTTTCGAATATCCATAAGGATTTGGGTGCCGTATTTACCAGGCATCATTATATCCATAAGAATCATCGCTATGTTATTTTCTTTAAGTGCTTCTAAGCATTCGTCACCGCTACTAACGCAAACTGGGTCAAGGTCTTCTCTCGAAGAGAGAATTTTCGCCGCCAGTCTTTGGTCAAAGGCGCTGTCATCTACAATAAGAATCTTTTTCTTTTTATTTATTGGTAATCTCATCGAGAAAATCTCTCAAATCTAAGGTTAAATGGTTAATGGCCACTGTTAGTTGCTGAAATAAAGACAGGGTATCTGTTGTAACTTTGTCGTGCCCCATTTGCTCGAGCTTCCAAGCAATCAGGTAGGCTTCATCTGCATAAAAGTTAGAGACGGCGCCCTTTAAAGCATGTGCTGAAATTTCTAGATCTTGCAGGTTTCCAGTAGTTATAGCCGTTTCGATTTTTGCAAGCTGATCGGAGTAGGTGCTCAGAAAACTCGAAATCGTATCCACAATCAAGTCAGTCGTTTGCCCGAGATTCTCAGTGAATCGATCCTTTTGGAAAGTTCTATACCTGAAGCTTTGTCTCTTAGGTGAGTTCATGAGGCTATTTCTCTTTTCTTCGAGGGGTACTTAAGGAGTGCATCCTTAAGGCATTCTAGTAGTAATGGTTTTGCCAAAAAGTCATGCATGCCTGCTTCGGCGCAGCGCTTCCTGTCCTCTGATGTCGTACTTGCTGAGAGAGCAATAATATAAGGGCATGTGCTATTATGTTTGAGAATTTGCCTTGTGGCTTCAAACCCATCCATCACTGGCATTTGGCAATCCATAAATATGATGTCGTAATGTCTTTCTTCTAACAATTTGACAACTTCATGCCCTGTCTTAGCCACATCCGCGTGATATCCGAGCTTCTTTAATAGCCCGATGGCTACCATCAGATTGGTAGAATTGTCTTCGGCTACAAGTATTCTTAGTGGCAAACTTTCCGCAAGAGACTTGAGGTGCTTATATAAATCGGGCTTTTTGTCGGGTAAACGCTGAGAGCCTTCGAAGGCACTGACATCCATCTGATTGGATTTCTCTTCTTTCGCCACCTGGTCTAATTCAAGAACGAAACGAAATGTAGAGCCAATGGAAGGTTTTGTTTCAAAAGATATTGTGCCTCCCATTTTGTCGCAAAGTCCTTTACTAATTGCAAGCCCAAGCCCAGTACCGCCGAATTCCCTGGTGGTCGAAGCGTCGACTTGCGAGAACGATTGAAACAATTTGCCTTGCAGCGACTTTGGGATTCCGACGCCCGTGTCTGCTACCGCAAATTCGACGCGACATCTTCTGGAGTCGACCTGTTTTGAGTTTACACTAACATTCACACTGCCTACCTGCGTGAACTTAATTGCATTGCCAATAAGATTCGTAAGTATCTGCCGAATACGAGTTGGATCGCCAGTCACGGTCTGGCTTGCGCTAGCGTTGATTGTGCAGTCGAGTTTGAGTCCTTTTTCTTTTGCCTGAAATCGAAAGACATCTATTGTCTCTAGAACGCACTGAGAAATTGAAAACTCTCTGCTTTCAAGCTCAACTTTGTTGGCCTCCAGCTTTGAAAAATCGAGAACGTCATTGATAACCTCCATTAGCGAACTGCCACAGTTTTTAATGACGTTGAGCAGCTGTGTTTGCTCGGCATTGATGGGCGTGTCGAGGAGCAGCTGCACCATGCCGATAATACCGTTCATCGGTGTGCGGATCTCGTGACTCATATTCGCCAAAAATTCAGAGCGAGCTTTCGTAGACTCTTTGAGCTGAACCTCAATTCTCTTGCGCTCTGTGATTTCATGGCGGATCGAAACGTACTGGGTGATTCTACCGAGTGAGTTCACAAAAGGAACAATCGTTGTGTCAACCCAGTAGAGCTCTGAGCCTTTACTCTTGTTGCAGATTTCTCCTCGCCAGGGTTTTCCAGAGCTAATAGTTGCCCACATGTTGTTGAAAAAGTCTGCAGGCATAACGTCAGACTTCACAATCCGGTGGTTCTGCCCAATGACTTCTTCTTTTTCAAATCCGCTTATTTCAAAAAACTTTTCATTAGCGTAGGTGATATTTCCGGAAGCATCAGTTACGGTAACAATTGTGGCTTGATCTAGAGCGTCTTGATAGATCTGCACTTCATCCTGGGCTACCTTAGCACTGGTGATATCGTTGGCAGTTGCGATAATTTGAGACGATTGACCGTTCGTATGAAATGAGGTGACGTAGGATTCGATCCATCTTCCACCTTTAGAGTTTAAACTGGCAGTTCGAAAAACAACTCGAAACTGAGTGTTCGCGCCCGCTATGAGTGACTGAACACCTTCTCTTATTTCAAGGCGGTGGGCCGGGTGTATCTTCTGGAGCCAATCCTCAAACGGAATCTCAGAGCCATCATGCGACTCTTCAAACAACGAGGCACATCCTTCTGTCCACGAGATCGTTTTATTTTCGATGTCTAGTCGCCAGCTTCCAAACTTAGCAACCTTTTCTAGTTCACGTATTTGATTCTTTGTATCAAGGCGATGAGTCGTCAACTGATGCGAAAAAAGCCTTATCAGTGAGTCTTGCTTTAGGCCCACAAGGGTCGCCAATAATCCTAAAAGAATCGGCGTCGCAGAAATTACTAATTTTAAATCATGTGTCTCAGCAAAAGCCGAAAAAATAAGTCCGATGAAGGTCCCGGTTACTGCATAGAGTAGGGTGTACGATTTTACGGGATTCCCTGGTTTTATGTCCATCAACTTCGAGTCGGTATTTATTAAAAATTACTTGAGAGTTCAAGCGTTTAGCAGAGGTATTAAGATTAAAAGGCAAGTCCAATAGACCTCAGTTCGGTCCGGGCGCAAGAAGCCTAAAGTGTTTCGCTTTAAGACGTAAATAATCAGAGGTCTGTGCTCTGAGCCACTTCTTTCGCTTTGAAATCTGATTGTCAGACTTAATATCTTCTAATGAAAGCGAGTGCAGAAGTAGGCCACTTGCTGCCGAGTAAGTTAACAGTCTTTTCTTTAGGGAGCCGATCATCTGTAGGGTCTTAGCGATCAATTGTTTGCTTGTAAATGGCTTCTCGATAGCGCTATCGACGCCGAGGTTAATGGCCTCAACGAGCGCCGACTTGCTTAAGTAGGCGCTCACCAGAACAATTGGAGATATATCATCTTTTTTTCGAATCTCTTTAATAAAATCTATTCCATTGAGTTTGGGCATTTCGTAATCTGTAAACACACACATCGGCCCAAGCTTTACAAGCTCGCGAAGTGCCTCTCTAGGGTCTGAAAACGTAATAACGTCGTAGCCGGTTTCTAACAAAATTTCTCTCATTATCTCTAGAATTTCTGGCTCATCATCTACAACAACGAGGGGATTGGGGCCGCCCAAGTCGACCTTAGAAAACGCCATAGCTGATGGCTCTGAGTAAGCATTCGGCTTTGAGTCCATAGTCGACTCAACGAGATCAAATAGTCCAGATGTTACAAGTAGTGATCTAGCGCTTTCAAGGTTAAATAAGTAGGAGTCAATTTTTCGAGTGAAAAGCTCACTGTGTGCGGTCGACGGGAGCTCAGCCATACCTTTTGTTATTTCTTCTAGGTGTTCTTTAAGCTCTCGTTGACCGTCAACAGCGGCTGAACCCTTGATTTCCATTAAACCCTTGATCAAGGAGTCGTGTGCTGGCTCACAATTTTGATTGTTGAATGAATGAAGAAGATGCTTTTCAACTTCTTCTAGCAAATCAATGCTTTTTGCTAATGCTTCCATGCGCTCTGAATTTTCTAAGTCAGGATCTCGAGTTTTCATGTTTTAGGTATTCCGGTTAAATTATTGGCACCATTGTTACACACAGTTGAGAAATTAATCTGTCGATTTCGACCCTGAGGGAGTTTGTTCGAGCTGCCTTCTCCAATGACTAAGACCTTCACTTGTGAGAGCTCGATGCGTACTATCAAGTGCGAGAACAGACAAAAAAAGTGTTTTGAATTTCTGAAAAGGCTCGATAGGTATCTTAAAAACTTGAGCCCAGCGATAAAAAATAAAAAGGTAGAAATCAACAATGGACGGGTCATCTCCAAAATAGAACTTACCAGATATTTGACTTTCAACCCATGAAAAGGAATTTGTAATCTTTTTGACTCCTACACTTTTAATATGAGGAACATTGGTTTCGTCAAAAGAGTAAGCATCAGGGTGAAATAGAAAGGAGAACGGTGGGTGCACCTCGGATGCAGCAAAACTAAGAATTTCGATGAGCTTGTGTGGCGCAAGTTCTTCTGGGCTCGGCACTATGGAAACCTTAGATTGCGAAGCGATGTACATCAAAACAGCAGGATTTTCTGTAACAACGCTTCCTGGAGACAACTCGAGAGTCGGAACTTTGTGTTTGCTATTGAGTTTGATAAACCGATCACGTTGCTCTTGAGGAGTGTCTTTTGCAATCTCCTTTAGTTCAAAAAGCAGCCCTGAGTGTTCAAGGGCAATATGGGCGGCAACGGAGCAGGCACCTTTAGTATAATATAGTTTCATTTGTGTTCCTTCTGTAGACGGACATTTTGCTAAAAATTCACCGACAAAGGTATCTCTAATTTCTGACAAAGGATGACATTGTTGACCACCCCACCCGAGTTTGCTCGGCCTTAGTGATGGGTCTGCAGGCCCAAGGTCTTCGTATCCTCAGGACTATGGCAGTGAGTGCAGCAATGAAAGTGGTATGACTTCTAGCCTTTCATTAGACTGGAGTTTGTCAATGAGGGGCCAAATCACAAGCGACCAAGGAGGGGACATGAGTCGTTTTTCACGACTAAGCGTGATTGTATTCAGCGCATTCTTAATAGCAATAGCGGCTGAAGCAAAAGAGACCGAAAAAAAGTTTGATGCTATACCAGGAGAGTATGTTGTCGGACTTACTAAAGAAGCGAAGACCTTTAACGTATTTGAAATTCTGAAAATGCTAAATGTTTCAAATGTAGAAATTGTTAACGAACGAGAAGGGGTTTATCTCGTTGTTCGGAGTATTGCCGAAAAGTCAGGCGCGGCTATTGAAGATATGATGAAATCAGGAATTCTAAGATATGCGGAGCCTAACTACCTTTACTATGCTGATTCATTCGCTCAGGTTCCAGATGATCCAGACCTACCGGTACTTTGGGGAATGAAAAACAGTGGGCAGCTAGATTCTCAAGGGCGACCTGGTATTGAACAAATGGACTCTGGGGCGTCGGACGCCTGGCAGCTAACTCAAGGAAGTAGCGACGTGATTGTTGCAGTGATCGATACGGGTGTCGACTATACTCATCCCGATCTGCGAGAGAATGCTTGGGTTAACGAAGCCGAGCTCAATGGAGTGCCCGGAGTCGACGATGATGGAAACGGCTACGTCGATGATATTCACGGATACGACTTTGCTAACGATGATGGCGATCCCATGGATGATAACAATCATGGAACTCACTGTGCAGGAACTATTGCCGCAAAAGGCAACAACGGCCTAGGAGTTGTTGGCGTGTCATGGAATGCAAAGATTATGGGTGTGAAGTTTCTCACCGGCTCTGGATCAGGTTCTTTGGCAAATGCTGTTAAATCAATAGACTACGTGACACAAAGCCCAGCCTTCTTTTCTAGTAACTCTTGGGGAGGCGGCCCTGCTTCTCAGGCCATGAAAGAAGCCATCCAGAGAGCCGGTGAAAAAGGAAAGCTATTTGTCGCAGCTGCCGGCAATTCGAGCAGTAATAACGACACGACACCACAATATCCCGCTAGCTATGACAGCGACAACATCATTTCTGTTGCTGCAATCGATCGAAGAGGATCTCTGGCCAATTTCTCCTGCTACGGAAAGACCACAGTCGACATCGCGGCTCCAGGCGTAGATATCGTTTCGACGATTCTCGGTGGGGGTACTAAGAGTTATTCTGGAACTTCCATGGCAACTCCGCATGTAGCGGGCGCGGTAGCGTTAGTAAAATCTCTTTTCCCCAACTGGACAGGCGAGCAGATCAAGGAGCGAATTTTAGCCACGGCACGCCCCAACCCCAGAATAAGTAGTCATGTGGCTACTGGCGGGAATTTAGACGTTTACGCAGCCCTTACGGGTAAGGTGCGAGACTCTGTGATCCCGGATCCAAATAGGCTAGAGTCGATTAGTCAGAATATTGAACTACTCAACTATCAAAGTGATTACACTCAAACCTTCGATATAATTTTAGATAATTCAGTAAAGAAATTTTACGTGTACTTCGAAATGATTGATACGGAGCCTCGGTACGATACGATAACGGTCTTGGATGGAAGCTCAAATGAAATCGAAGTTCTTTCGGGGAAGATGACCGGCCACTACACTCAGGCGGTGTTAGGTAATGTCGGCAAACTAGTTTTCAAAAGTGATTCGAGTGTTAACGGAAAAGGCTTTCGAGTTACGAAGGTGGCGGTAGAGCGCTGACTTTAGCCTTACGCATGAAGTGCGAGGTAGAGGTAGAGCGTGGACATTGGCTTAGGTTTTTGAACTCAAAATCAAAAACGAAGAGTTAGGATAAACTGAAGCAGCGGATAGCATCGTGCTATCCGTTTTTCATTGATCTGTTTCTAAAGTATCGATTTCTGGTAGAGCATCAAGCTCCTTTTCAATGTTCTCTAAATCTAAGGTCGGCATCTCTTCTGGGATCAATTGCAAACCCGCCGGCGAAGGTGCGTGAGCTGCGGCGCCACCGTATATGTAAATAAGTTCGCCGCCGGTTCTGCCGGCTTGAAGGACGAGAAACATGACAACGAGGTTCGCAGCAAGTGTGACGTAAACAAGCCCAAAGCCACTAACAAAGTAGGCAACCACTGACAAAGTAAGCGCCGTTAAAGCACTCACTAAAACTTTTTCGCCCCATTCTTCGTGTTCGTGAACGGGTTCATCGCCTACGACAATCTCTACCCGGTCGTAGTCTTCTTCACCGGACCTTTCGGCAAAAAAAGCTGTGGTCGCTATGAGCAAGTTTGAAAGGATCACTAACAGCCAAGTAGTTTTGTGCCAGGTCAGTTTTTTTTGGCCAATAAGAACAACAACCAAAAGAAGTGGAGTAATCAACCCAAGAGCTATTGGCAGATGAACAATTGCCGGATGTAATGGAATTTCGCCCACGTCGAACCCTTTCAAATTTTTAGCTAAAAATACTTATGAGGTACGTTTTTACGTTTCGAGAATACCGAAGGTACAAACGGCTCACTAGAAGTAGCAATTAGTAGACTTATTTTTTTCAAGGATTTCAAGCAGGTATTATTGATACTCTGAGCTAATCGTGGGGACACGCACTCTATAGTTAGCTAACCTTACGCTTTTTCCCGGCCTTAGGATCTCGCCATACGGGGTGAGTTTGTCGGCTTCAAGATTCTCCTCTGAGTAATATTCGAACTGTCGTACCTTTACTTAGGCTGGAATCTATTTGAAGTGTGCCATTCCAACGTTCAATCGCCTCTTTAGCATAGTGAACCCCCAGGCCTGATCCGAATGGTTTATTGTATGAAAACCCCTTCTTCCCGATGTTTTTGAGAATCTCAGTCGGCATTCCGGATCCGTTATCTTTGATTTCTATAACGATTAGTTTTGAGCCACCTTCTCGATCTTGTTCACCTGAGGTGGACTCTCTAAGATTAACTTGGATCGTGTCCCCCGCTTTGGATGCCTCCTTAGCGTTATTGCAAATATTAGAAACGACCCTGCTGAAAACAGACTTCTGACAAACTATCTTTCCGCCATCTTTAAGTTCAGATCTAAAATCAATTTTTATTGCCTCATTTGAGTATTCCAACCTTTTTTCCTCAACCAATGTCTGCAAGAGTTCTCCAACATTATTCTGAGTCAGGGGTTCAATTCGATTTTGATAGAGTTCATCCGCTTCTCTCTTTGCTATATTCTGAATATCAACGGCAATATCTTCGATTCTTTGAACAGAGCTATTTACTATCTTCCACAAGTCACGATTCAAACCGTCGGCCATCTTGAAGACTGATTTAAGTGCGGATATGGGGGATTGAATGTCGTGGGCAACTTGACGAGAAACCTGTCGATATAGCGATTCTCTTAGCTGAACTTCAGAGGTAAGGCGCTGGCGACCGATGAATTCTCTTTCTCGTAGCCTCTGCTGAATGTTCTTAATGGAATAGGCGATAATAAGTACATATAATGTGTGCATGGAATGGTAAACCGCGATTCCCATGGACGAACTTGAAATACTTGTTTTGGCTAACATGTACACTAGTGGCCAATAAATAATGGCAGCGCCTACGAGAAAGTAAGTCTGCGGCATCGGGAAAAAGATGAGTGCCGCCAACCCTAACGTATGTATGCCGCCAATATAGAGCATAGAAATGTCGTTTGATAAGACGATCGTTACTTGGAGGGGTAGGGCCACAACGAAGACCGAGAGAAGCGTGTAGCGGTAAACATTGTAGAGGGGGCGTACGTGATAAGCCGCGAGAGCCAAGACTGTGACGATGCCAGCTGAGGTTATTCGAAGAACCAGCGTAGTCCATTTTAGCTGTGGAACCATCTGAGAGTCCGCTACCCAAAAAAATAAGGTCAGCGGAGCTGCCAAATAGAGCAGGATGCTCCTGAGTTTTCCTTTGAACTCGACCTCGAGTTCGCGATCGAAATCTTGACTGTCCATTTACCCCTATCGGAGCATCCATTAACTTATTTTATTTGGGGGGCAGGGATGCGCAAGAGGCATAAAAAAACACCTTGGCTGTGGCGCACCCTGTTATCTGGCCGGCTACAATCAAGCTTAGAAGGCGCCAGCACTTTCGCTTGTCAAGGTTGATCTCAAAGTGAGGCATTACATCGTCTTAAAAGAGAATTCTTGTCTATTCATTTGGCGATGCACGCGAATTTCCCGATAAATATTTAATGGTTAAAGCGCTCGCAACTTTGATTCTGCTCATGTTTACCAACCAGTCGGTTTTGGCCGACGTGTCCAGAGAAACTAAGTACATATGTTTGGAATTTGTAGACAGCAACGCTAAATGCGATGTCACCCATCTCGCTAGCAATACTGGTCAAGCGGAGAATGCCGGCGAATGGAAAGTATTCCATGAAAATTATTCGCTTGGCTACTTTTCAGGAACTGTTTGGCTTGCACTTGAATTTGACTCCTCGATCGAGAGCGGGGAAAAAGTACTTACGGTTAACTACCCTCTGATTGATTACCTAGATTTAACCATATTCGAAGACGGAGTGGAGATTTTGGCCTCACAGACTGGGGCACTCCGACCATTGAGCTCGAGGCCAATTCAAAGTACTGTGTTTGCATTCCCCGTCAACCTCAAGCCCGATAAACATTATCGAATGGTGCTCAAGGCTCAGAGTCAAACGGCAATGAGTTTTCCGATTGATCTAAATAGCAAGCGAGAATTCCTTGTTGCTGAAAAGGCGCGAGACTTCAAGTTCGGAGCATATTCGGGAATAATTTTGTTTATCGTAATAGTTAATTTCCTTCTCTATTTCGTATTCTTTGAAAAAAGTTTGATTGTTTATTGTTTGGCGGTGTTTTCTTACCATGGCTTCGCAGTTCTGTCGTTGTTTGGTTACCCAACTGTTTATCTCTGGCCAGATAACTTCTGGCTTATCGAAAGACAAGTAGCTCTTTCGGAGTGTTTGGCGGTTGCGCTCTCGCTAATGTTTGCTCTCAAGTATCTTAGACTCAAGCGACACTCCGAATTCTTGCATAAGGTATTTCTAACTTGTATTGGCACAAGTATTTTCTTGGCGGTTTTGGCAATATGGATTCCTGGGCAAATTACTTTGATGCTCGCTGCGGGTATTTCGGTTCTAGCGGCTTCACTGAGTATTTGGACAGGGTCCGTTCTCGCCATAAAACGGAAAAGTCGAATGGGACTATTTTATTTAGTGGGCTGGACAGTTCTGTGTTTAACTACAATGCTCTTCCTAGCTCAGTACTTGGGATTAGTAGCTGAGAACATCGTCACCGTAAATGCCATTTTTGTTGGGGGTGTGTTTGAAGCATCTATTCTGGCGTATGGCCTAGGGGATCGCTTTAGACGAATAATTACTGAAAAAATAGCATCTCAGCAGAATGCCTTAACCCGGCTACGCGCAGCTAGAGCACGCCAAGAAGAGATTCTAAACCAGACCAAAAAATTCGTACCGTCAGGTCTCGTAGAGCTTCTTGGGAAAAGCGATATAACAAGTATTAATCTGGGTTCTGTCGAAAGCCTAGAAAGGACCGTATTGTTTCTAGATATTAGGAATTTTACTTCTGTCGCCGAACTCATGAAACCAACGGAACTTTATCAGTTCCTCCTACACTATCTTGCTAAGATTTCGCCCATCGTTGATAAATATCACGGTTTTATCGACAAGTTTATAGGTGATGGGATTTTAGCAATTTTTGAGACACCTGAAGACTGCATGTCTTGTGCTCTTGATATTTTGAAGGGCCTAGAAGAACTTAATAGATCCGGTCTGATTAATGGTCTGGCAAAAGTTCAGGTGGGTTTTGGAATACATACTGGAGTAGTCGCTGCTGGCGTAATTGGGAATCCGATGCGTCTTGAGGCCACAGTCGTCGGCGACACAGTCAACGTAGCTGCACGCCTGGAGTCGACAACTAAGGAATATGGTTGTGAAATTCTAATTAGCAAGGAAACCTACCTTCGTGCGCCAGAGAGTCTTCTTGACCTTATAAGATTTGTTGATGTTATTCAGCTGAAAGGGAAGAGTAAGACCACTGAAATCTATCAGCTTATTGATCCTGACCATGTGAAGGATGTCGTCCCGAACATTACTTTAAACAAGTTGATCAGCCTTATAAAGGACGAAAAAGTTTCCGCAGCAAAACAACTGTGCCAAGAACTTGAAATTGCATATCCCAAAGATAGACTAATCCAAAATTACAGGACAAAAATTCATTTGTTAAACTTTAAATCGACAACTCCGGACGCTCTGTCAGGGGTGCCCGGGAAGAAGCGGATGACTGGCTAAGCGGCGGCGAGATTCTTTGTTGCTCTTCTATCTGTTTCAAAAATTTATCTAGAATTGGATGAATAAGGTTATGCCAAAGAACAGGGATGAAGGTAACTCCGACAAGTGTCGGGTACCCGTAAGGGAGCTTTGGAGCGACATCATTTAGGTGCAGGTTCTGATATCTTTTAGTTGCGGCTTTATGATGTTCGGAATGAATTTGCAGGTTGAAAAGCAACCAGTTTGAAAGCCTGTTGCCGGAGTCCCACGAGTGATTCAGCTTCATAGATTCATAACGTGAACCCTGCTTTTTTCTAAGTAATCCATAATGTTCTATATAGCTTACGGTCTCTAACAATATAACTGCAATTACAGCCTGGACGACAAAAACTATTAAGGCGGTTAACCCGCCAAAAATAACAAGTGAGAGAATAAATAAAAAAGTGATCAGCCATAAGGTCACAAAATTATTCATGCAAATTCTTCGAAAAAAGCCCTCATATTGTGTAACCCTTCTTCTTTCATGTTCATAAGCGAACCTCAAACAGCTCGGAAGGGTTCTGCGCAGATAGGAATAAATGCTTTCGTCTCGCCAACCAGTGCTGTTGTCGGCTTTCGTACAAGCGAGCGCATGGTGGCCATATATATGGGAGATTTCAAAGTGTGGGTAGCCAGTTATCACCAGCCCAATTCGCCCGAACCATTTTTCAACGATGCCTACTTTGTGTACCAACTCATGACTGGCATTGATTACTAAAGAACCAAGAGTGCCCAAAGATAGACTTAACCCGAGTAGTTCATATAAGTTCTTCGTATTGACTGCAGATACTGTTAAAAGGATCGCCAGAATATGGGCAAGCACAATTGTAGCGGGCGCCGCTGCAAATACGAAATCTGATAATCTAGAGTTTCGACTTTTACGTGCAGAAGGGAAATCAAATTCCCCGAAAAGTGGGTCGACTATTGGAATCACAATGAAAATAGTGGCAAAGGCTGCGAAGCTCCATAAACCACCGAATTTTAAACCCAGATAGTAAGATGAATAGAGTAAAAGTGGCAGATAGTAAAAAGGTATCGTTCGCCATGAACTTTCATTCGAACTCATACAGAAGGTCCTTGATGACGGGCACTGCGTTTTCGGCCGTTGAAGTTCCAATTGCGCAACACGGGATCGCGCCCTGATACCCGAGGGGCAAATTTGGAAATACGCCACCTTTTACGCCAGAAATATGATAGGTGGGAATGCCTTTTGCCTTTAACTTTTTTAGTGTTTTAATGGATGGTTCTGGAAAGGTTTCGTTTACTAGAACAATTCCTTCCCACATTTTATCAACATATGTGTCGATTGCCCCACTTCTCGATACATCAACAATTAGGCAAGGTTTGCCCTTCAACCGAGAAGGCAGATTGCCAAACCCAGGCCCCACATCAATCGTTATTACTTCACTGTAGTTTTCACTTAGTTTTCTAACCAAACTTTTACCAATTCGGCCAAGACCACCCACAACCATGACGGTGGGAGTGAAGTCCAAAAAGTGTTTTCTAACCACCAGTCGTATCGATTCGACAACTATTTGGGCAACATTTTCCTGAGAGCTATCCCGAAAAGATGCATCTATTTTTTTGAAGACACTAGGTAAAATTCCAGAATAGGTAACCGACTTTGTGCCTATAAGTCGGGCTAAAAAATCAATCCGACTTTTCAATAAAAGCAAGTTGGTACGGTTGGCTGGATCTAAGAACTCTGCTTCAGTTACCGGTGACGCAAATATTAGACCTTGAACCCCAGCGCTCGAAAAAATCGCGATTGGCGTCGGCCACCACCGCAGCCATTTTCTGCTCCATTTAAAACAATATCTATCCGAATATCTGTCGCTTCCCGCGTAACAAAAAAAGCAAATACTCCAAGCGGGGCGAACTCTATTCACTACTCCTAGAACTACGCCAAGAAAATGTATTCGAACGAGCACGTTGAGGGAAAGAAGTAGTAACTTGAATGACGAAAGCCTGACTGCCAACTTTCCAAAGTGGAGCTTTCTAAGCTGCCGGCTATCACTGTGCAGCTGCAATAAAAAGCTATGAAATCGACTTAGGAGCTGGTCCATATGAAATCTCTATTCAACAATCCTGCCAAAGAGGGGCAGAGGCGAAATACACTTCGGCTAAGTGTTTTGATCTCAAAATCAGCCTATCTACATGCCGCCCGGACTCACAGACCACCAGGGTGGGCCAATTAAGTAAGATTAATTGACAAATAACAGACAGAGTCAAAAAATTTTAGGGTTTACTATAAAAAAGTAAGGCTCCTTTCAAAGTGCCGAAGTAATTGACAAGGTTCTTCAAAAATTGTCTCAGAGCTACTTCCTCCACGCCCGATCCGAATTTGTTTGCAATCGACATTATGTTTATGTCTAGCTGAAGGGGTGAAGAGTGCGAATTTTATCAGGCCTAAAACAGTTAAGCTAACTGACCACGAGGTCGAGTTGCGGGGTACGCATCTCAAGGGCAAAAAAGTAGCCCTGCTTGTCACGGGCGGCATAGCGGCGATGAAGGCGCCGCTATTGGCGAGGGAACTGAGGCGATACGGGGCAGAAGTAGTCCCCTATGTATCTACTGAGGCATTAAGGTACACGGCTGCAGACGCCCTTTCTTGGGCTGCCAACAATACAGTAATCACATCACTCACGCCGGCGGCAGAACATCTCAACAAGGCTGCCCCCTTTGATCTTTTTCTCGTGGCTCCTGCGACCTACAATGCCATAAACAAAATGAGGTTTGGTATCGCCGATACCCCCATATCGACCACTCTAGCAACTGCTATGGGATTAATGGAGCAAGGCAAAGCAAGAGTTGCGATTATCCCCACCATGCACGGAGATATGCACAATTCTATTCTTAGTGAAAGCGTCGAGGAGCTGCTAAACAGAGGAGTTGACCTTATCGAACCTAAAGACGCCTACGGTAAGCATAACTTGCCAGATATTAAAGTTATAGCCGCCAAGTGCTGTCGTCTTGTCTCTTCTAGCGTTTTAAAAGGCAAACGTGTGCTCGTGACAGGCGGGCCAACCCCAGTGAAGATAGATTCAGTGCGCAGAATAACAAACAAGTTTCGGGGTCAATTGGCGATCGAAATAGCGAATGAGCTGTTTTTAAGAGGCGCTGAGGTAGATTTAATACTGGGTTCGGGGTCGGTTCAGCCACCCGATCACTTACTTCCTTTCACAGCGATGATCGAGGACTACGAAGAGTACAAAGCGCAGGTTCTGAGTAAAATAGAACAAAATAATATTGAGATGGGTTTATTTTCCGCGGCGGTAGCGGACTATCAGCCAACCTCCGTTTTCGACGGAAAGATTTCAAGCAAATCGGGGTGGAATAAAATCGATTTGAGGCCTACAGAAAAAGTTATCGATATTGTTCGGGAGCAGTTTCCACACGTAAAAATGGTGAGCTTTAAATTTGAAATTAACATCGAAAAAGAAAAACTTTTCGATATCGGCAGAGACAGAATATCAAAGGGGCATAGCCTAGTTGTTCTTAACCGAGGTGAAGATCTGACCGAGGGCAACCACACGGCGTATATAATGAACAAGACTGGCGATATTAAGGAAGTATCAGGCGACAAAAGATCTGTCGCTAGGGATTTGATTACTACTATTGAACTAAATATTTGAAATTGGTCGGGATGAGACTTTGAGTGATCCTGTATTTAATCTTGAAATAGAACTAGAGATCAAGCGTAGGATCCGACTAACCCTTCTTTTTTTAGGGGCGCCTCTGACCCTTGTTTTTTGGATTGCCGACAGGCAGTACATTCCCGAGTTTCAGTGGGAAGCTCTGCTCTTTCGCTTTCTAGCTGCTTCGATGCTTATCTTAATCGCATTTAACCTCCGCCAATTCAAATCGCTCAAAAAAGCGTATGGCTTAGTGTTGATTTCGGTAATTGTTGTAACCTTGCCGGTTCAAATTTTAATCTTGCTGCAAGATGACGTGGCTACTCCCTATATTAGCGGTCTACATATGATTTCAATTGCAGCTCTCACATTCTACCCAATGCCTAATCCCTATTTTATTGCAACTTGTCTCATTATATATATGCCCTATTTCGTGGTTTTGGCGATGAAACCGATACAATCGAATTCAATCGGCATTGTTGTCGTCTACCTGATGAACTCCCTGTGCTTTTTGACAATTGCCTATGTTTTAAAGGTCATTCAGGAAAAAATGCGCGAAAAGGAATTTCTCGCCAGACAAAAACTCGAGTCTGAGATAAAGCTGCGCGAGACTCTTTATCGACAAGTTTCGAGACAGGTCGTTCATGACATTCGATCGCCGATCACCGCCTTTAAGATGATTGCAGAAAGCATAAAGAGCGAAAACCCAGATAGAGGCGTATTGCTAGCCCGAGCTGTTGATAGGATAGAACATATTACTGGGGATATACAAAACATAGCTAAGCGAGAGGCTGAGGAGCTCTACAGAAATGATATTGAACCCGTAGATAAAATTCGCATACTTGATTGCCTTCTCACAATAGCAAAAGAAAAAGAAAGCGAGTATTCAATCGACAACCTTAAGGTAGAGGTGACGTGTTCTGTTAATAGGAACACACGGGCATACGCCCAAAAATCAGTTTTCGAGCGAATAATTTCAAACCTCCTTAACAATTCCAAAGAAGCCTCTAAAGATGGTTCTAAAGTTTACATTGAACTGCGAGAGGCGACGCAGGATGAACTTAAAGAACTGGAGGGCTCAAATTATATAGCTATAACTATAAGCGACGAAGGCCGCGGTATTCCCGAAGAAATCCTCGAGAAACTTGGTAAAGAAGGGTATTCGTACAATAAAAGTGGTGGCTCTGGTCTGGGCCTTTACCATGCAAAAACCGCTTTAAAGCGATGGGGCGGAGAACTTCGTATCAAATCAGAACTTCAACAAGGGACAAAAATAACACTCTTTTTAAGAGTCTAGGCCCTCCGTCAAGGAGCCTGGCTCCTAAAATGCATTAAGTGTTAGAACGCTTAGCTGCTAAGTGCAGTGAGCGAGCAGCTTATTTGATGGCCAACGCATGTCTTCAAATAAAATGTAGCTTTAGGAGACTTTGGTGAAACAATTTCGCGGTGGTAAACAGAGAAAAGAGCAGATGAAATGCCAGTTTTGGGCGCTTTTGTTGAAGGTTTTGCTTGTTTTTGGAATCGCAAGTCCGCAAGTATTACTCGCAGTTTCGCCCCCTAGCCCTCAACCGGTATATGTTGTCGATTCGTCTAGGTGGTTGCAGGAGTTAAAGGCACATAAAATTGAACAAGTTGAATGGCCGACCACTCTTCAAAAATGGCATCTTCATCTAATAGAAGCTATTGCTAAAGAGGCCATGGCAATAAATACTCCTTCGAATGAGCGTCTCCAAGATCTTTACAAGTCAGCAGTGGGTATATGCTGGGAGCTTTTACCTCACATCGAAAAATGTTTAAGCGGTTTTCAAAGAACCCTCGGCAATGAGATAAAACAGACTCTAGAATTTCTTGGGAGTGTTAGAAGTCAAGTTGTTAAAAACCTACGTGAGATCAGCAACCGGTACTTTAACGATGTTTTGGTTCGGCGCTTAGCAATTTTCGATGCGGTTTTAGTAGCTACCTACGATTATTATCAAAAGGACCTCGCGCTTAGAAATGAGTGGGCCACCGCTAGGCTTGTCCTGTTTTCGGGTATGTTAACAGGAGCGCTGGGAGGATACGTGGTTGCAAACCTTCCTGGTCTTGCTGTTGGAGCACTTGTTGTCCCGGCTGGTGGAATTACGACTTTGCGATTTTCTATCGTCTCGATGAAAGAGCGAAGTGAACAGCTAGCGGCTTTTCTTATCAAAAAAAGCTATAACACAAAAGTCATCCCAGAAATCCGTCCGAGCCTTTGAGTGATGCCTACACGGCTTAAGCTGATTCGACCTATGCTTCCCTGGTCCCTGCCATTTTAGGAGATGATGAAGCTTTCGCTATTACCTTATGAAATGACAAGTATAACCATCGGGATTTTTTTGCAGATAATCTTGATGGTCTTCTTCGGCGGGGTAAAAGTGTTTAAGCTTTTCTAGCTTGGTTACAAGTGGCTTCTTCCAGGTGCCGGATTTATTGATCTCATCGATAACTTTCTTTGCAACCTTTTCTTGTTCGGGTGTGGCGAAAAAAATAGCCGACCTATATTGAGATCCTATGTCGTTGCCCTGGCGGTTGATAGTTGTTGGGTCATGTATCTTAAAAAAAAATTTTAACAACTCATCCAAGCCCGTTTTACTTGGGTCAAATTCGATTTTGATGGCTTCTGCATGACCAGTTTTACCTGTTTTCACATCGTCGTACCTTGGATTTTCTGTTGTGCCGCCCGTATACCCAACAATAGTGTCAAGCACGCCCGGCTGTTTGCGAATGAGCTCTTCAACACCCCAAAAACATCCACCCGCCAGTACAACGGACTCTCGTGTTTTACTATCAGACATGTTACAATCCTTTTCTAAGCATACTTTTCTACGAAGAAGCAAAACACCAACCGGCGTGTTTCTTTGTAAAAGAGCGTGTGATCAAAGATATCTCTGGGAGGCCTAAATGTCGACGACTCGATCTATCTACCTACATGGATTTAGTAAAAAGGAGCAGGATCGCCTGAGGCAACAAGCTGCCTTTGAAGAAAGGGATGTATTCAACCGCATTGATCTCTACAGCGCCAAAAAGCTTATTGAAATAGGCTGCGGAGTAGGGGCCCAAACAGAAATACTCCTTAGGAGGTTCCCGCAACTCTTCATTGACGGAATTGACCTCAACGACAGTCAGATAAAGGCTGCAGAAGAGGCGCTCAGTAAAAATGGCTTATTCAATGGTCGCTTTCAGCTTCAACAAATGGATGCAACACAGCTCGAGTTCGAATCCGAAACATTTGATGCTGCTTTTCTTTGCTGGACACTCGAGCATATACCAGATCCTGTGAGAGTGCTGGGTGAGGCGAGGCGCGTTTTAAAGCGTGGCGGACAAATCTGGCTGACAGAAACAATGAATTCGTCTTTGTTTTTAGACCCCTATTCACCAAATCTTTGGAAGTACTGGATGGCTTTCAACGACTACCAATATGCGAGTTCCGGTGATCCATTTGTGGGGGCAAAGCTAGGCAACTTGTTAACGGCTGCGGGCTTTAAGGAGATTCAAACTCATGTTATGCCTTGGCACTACGACAATCGAACTCCTAAAGAGCGAAAGATCGCTATCGAGGCATGGGGAGAGCTAATTCTCAGTGCCTCCAATAAGTTGCTTGCAGAAAAGTATGTAGATCAAGAGACCGTGAGCGCCATGCAAGAGGAACTAAAGAAAGTAAAGCATGACCCAAATGCGGTTTTCTTTTTTGCTTTCGTGCAAGCCACTGCGATCGCGTGAGATTTTTCGAGTGCTCGCTGCGTCCTTTTAAGGCAGCCAATGAGAAAGGGGTGCAAATGCCGTTGGTGTTATATGGTGTGACCACGTTTAGGACCTGGCACCTGTGAAGAATTGGAAGTAATCGGGGTCGCGGTAATCGAACACCTTTTTATTTTTGCGGTCTAACAAGTAATAGTTGTCACTGTAATAAATGAGCAAAAGCCCTTCGCTCTCATACTCTTCAATCGGGGTGCCTCTTTCGATGAGGCGGCTATAGAACTTCTCTTTGACCCGGATGGGTCGCCCACGAATATTCTCAAGCGGAATAAACTCCTTCCATAATGCTGAAATATCGATTCGGCCGACCATCGACCGTCTTGAGAAATATCGTAGCGGAGGATTCTCTATTTTTTTGAGTTTACGGAGCTCAGCGTGAACAGCAGTGTGGAGGCTATAATTTGTCTTTCTTATTTTGTCGTACCAGCGGCTGAGTTCGGGGCAAAAAATTTCCTTAACGGCGCGAAAAGTTGGGATGGTAAATGAAAACTCATCTTCACGAAACATAACATTCAGGTGGCTTGGATTATCTATAGCGTTCTGAGCGCTCACTGAAAGTAAATTGTAGAGGCCTTGCCGCTTTGTCAGTGTGTTGAAGTCCGAAATGCTGAGTCTTGCGTAGGCGAGCCTGATGATATCCCGGCGATCAATTTCATTGTAATCCGTCGGATAACCCACTTCGTTCAGTAAGATCTGATCGACCGTGAAAGCCGCTTGGAGAGCGACTGGTTTCGACTGCCAAAACTTGTAAGTCTGCGCTTGTTTGGCGAAGACAAAATTGAAAAGAGCATTTCGTGCATTAGCACGTGTCTTTTGTAACTCTGTGATGTCTTCAGCTGAAGCTTTACGAGTCTTCTTTAAGAACTCTATTTGTCCGCCGACCTTACTCTCCCACAGTCTAAATCTTTCAGACCACTGCTCGGCATTGATCTTTAACAGATCTTCAACAACACCAAAAACCCAAATGAGATCGCGCTTTAAGGCCGTATCGATGGGAGGCCGCTTTGAGCGTAAAAGCTTTAGATAAATTGTGTCGATAGAAGTTCTGTAATAGCGATCAGAATCGCCAGACTCATTTTCTGGGGCACCGTCCTCCCAAATCTTTCTCATAATGAAGAACTTCTTGTGTTGTCCGTCTGCTTTGGTTTTTAGCTCTTCGTACTTGTGGCGGTTCGCCAAGTGATCAACAGGAAAACTAAAGTTACCTAAAAACTTTAAAGACTCGATCCATCTGATGAGTTGAAAGCGCAAAGACTCCCACTCAGAGTCCTTGGGATTTAAAAAGTAATTCGCAACCTTCTTTCTTAATTGCTCGGTTTGTTCTTTTTGCGCGGGCCACCGCGAGGCGCTTCTTTCTACGGTCATCATTCTTTTGTCTATCCAGTTCTTCTTTTCGACAAGAAGATCTTCAATCTCTTCAAGGTCATCATTTGAAACATCTGGATCTGGTAAGAACGGCAGTGGCTCTTCGCGCTGATAGTCTAAGTACAAAGTTTCAAACTCTTGCGCGGTTGATTTAGGGCAAGTGGTTTGTCTCATTTTAATCAGGTGTTTCTTGTAGTTTGAAAAGGTTTCAAGTCTTCTGAACGAAACAATGGGGCTAGTTTTCTCCGGTTTATTCGTGTCGCCGGTGCTACTGGCTTTGCTTTTTGTAGGACTCTTTTTGGTGACCGGGCGGGCAGTACGTTTTTTGCTTGGTGCGGCGGCAATCGGATCACCCGTGGATAAGACGCAAACAAAAAGGGCAGTTAAAATCAAGTTTAGAAACGGCATTCTATCGCTTGTAAAAATTTAAAGTGCTCAGCAAGAAACGTATACTCTGCTGTAGCTGAATATGACGGGTGCGCATCCTGTCATGCATTGTTCGCAGCTGATCATAGTCGTCGTGATACTCGAAATGATCGCCATTGATGATCTCGACCATAGTTGGATCGGCTTCTGCTTGTTCGATATCATCTTTATGCTGGTCGAGCTGCACGTGTAGGTCTTCTATACTGTCAAGATGTGCTTTGAGATCTTTGGCATGTTGCTCGAATGATTCGATAATGTTAGCAAGCTCTGTAAACCAAGCATCTTTTTGATCGGACCACTGAAGGGCTTCAGCCGTAAGGCTATCAAGTTTCTTTCTCAGAGAGTTTGAAAAGTGCAAGTAATCGTCTGTGCGAGACTTATTAACAATTTGTTTTTGAGCGTTGATGGCTTCTGTTGTTTCAGAGGGTTTTTGCAAAATGGGTTCGATTGCCTTCTGGCTTTGCGCAAACTCCAAGACCTTGCGGCGCTCTCTTTCTTCACGACTTTCTAAAAGTAAAACGTCCATGTCCTCTATGATACTCAATCTTGGTCTGGATACAAAAGAAACTCTTTTCGCTGGCTGAGCCACTCAGTTTCATCCTTCACCAAAAGCGGTTCAAGATCTGAGGGGCTTGATGAGCGATTATCCACCCATTCTCTTAGCCATGTACCTGCTGTGATGACATCAATAGCTAACTTATCAGACACATATTCGTACTGGAAATTGCGCCAAAGTTCATAATCCGGATAGACTTCTCTGAGCGTTTTAAGAAATAAGGCAACAAGGCGAAAAGGACGAAAGTCGAGATGTTTGTAATTGGATCCGGTTGCATGAATCTGAAGCCCGCTGCAAATCGAATCGACATGTTTGTAAAAAGATGGCTGAAAATAAGTGGTTCGAACCCGACATCCAGATGTCCAGTTAGCATTCTCGAGCATTTTCTTTACGATGATTTCGCCATCAATGTTGGGCGCACCAATCACTTCTAAAGGAACTGTCGTACCTCGCCCTTCGCTCAATGTTGTGCCCTCGATCATCACGGTACCAGCAAAACATCGAGCCATATTAAGAGATGCTGCGTTGGGGCTTGGGTTTACCCAGGTCAGCGCTTGCGGCCAACCGAAGCCGGGGCCAGTGTTCGGATCATATTCGGTCATCGGAATGACTGTAAGGTCACAAGAAAGTTGAAACTGTTTCTTAAAATACAAAGCCAATTCACCAATAGTTAGACCGTGCCTAATAGGGATTGGAGCGCAGCCGACAAAGCTTTCAAAATTTCTATCCAAAAAACGACCTTCAACGGGGCGTCCCGCCGGATTAGGCCGGTCACACACCACAACTCGTTTGCCGTTGTCGGAGGCGACTTTCATGCACTCTAACAAAGTGGTGATATAAGTATAAATCCGGCACCCGACATCTTGAAGGTCCACCAAAAATCCGTCGATATTCTGAATCATTTCTTTCGTTGGAGTTCGAGTCTCACCGTAAAGGCTCCAAATGGGAATTCCCCACTTAGAGTTTCTCTCATCCGGGGTTTCAATCATATTGTATTGCTTTTCACCCTTCATTCCATGCTGAGGGCCAAAAGCAGTAGTAACTTGCAGCTGCTTTTTTTCTATTAAAACGTCCAGGCTGTGCCGGATGTCAGACGTTACAGAGGCAGGATGGCCTATAAATCCCCATCGAAGCCCATTAAGCGATTCCAAAGTGTTTGAGTCGTTGATTAGACGGTCTATTCCTAATTGAAACAAAACGCATCTCCTTGAAAATGTATTTTAAAGTTTTTTTTATGATGAAAATCTGGCTTGTCAGCTGGATGGTAACCGGCAAAAAAATGTCTTTTACCGCTGACATCCAGAAGGATAGTACTGAGAGCTAGGTGTGAGTCATCATAGTTTTTATCGGATTTTTTAAGCAACACATTCAGCTTCAATTCATATAAATTATTTTTCAATTCAATTTCAGGCGGAGTTACAGACGTTTCTTCTTTCATGTCTTGTCGGTAGTCACTAAAATGAAAACAGTTCCAGCTTTTGTTACAAGAAAAATTGTATTCCCAATAGCCCACATCCCCATGTCTACGGACAAAAAGTTCAAATGTTGTATGCTCCCAAAGCTTTAGCTCTCGAAGAGGCGGTTTTTCGAGACTCAACTGCAGGCTCTGCGTTGGCCCCGTAACTACGTACTGAAAATACAAATGTTCTTCGGTAGCCTGGCATTGCACGGATACGCCAAACGGTGTCGGAAGCTCATAAGGCTTAAGCTTCATACCTTCTGCTTTCTGAGTGCTTAAGAGTTATATGAGTGATTTCTGCTGGCACCCCGAGGCGATTTGGCGGCCCCCAGTAACCTGTAGCCTGATTGACGTAAACCCACATATCTTTGTGTAAGTTAAGCCCTTTAGAGTAAGGGTGAAATAGGCTAATGAACATACTAAAAGGAAAGAACTGACCTGCGTGGGTATGTCCGGATAGCATAAGATTTGCACCAGCCTCGAAGACGTCGAAACAACTTTTCGGCTGATGAGCTAGAAGTATTTTGAATACATCTTTAGGAGCATTTCTGAGAGCATCCATAGCACTGCTTTCGTGATCTGGACGAAACCTTTTGCACGAGTAGTCTCTCACACCAGCTATGACCAAGGGGGCGCCATTTACCTCAATGACTTGATGTTGATTCTCAAGCACCTGAATGTTGATACTTCGAAAATACTCAAGCCAACTATCAATATTGTAGAAGTACTCGTGATTTCCGGAGCAATAGAAAAGACCGTGCTTTGACTTTAAATTCTCTAAAGGAGCGGTATGATACTTTAACGAACTAACGCTGCCGTCTACCATATCACCTGTAATGCAAATAATGTCAGCCTCGGTGCTATTGACGGCCTCGACAACTTTCTCAACATATTCTCTCTTTATCGTCGGTCCAACGTGCAAATCGGAGATCTGAAGTATCTTTAAGCCGTCGTGTTCTGGTGAAACTCGAGGATCAAATATACTTACCATCTTAACGTTAGGACCAGAAACAGCTTCTGCCAGTCCCGCTCCAGTTGCCGAAACCCCTGCAAGCGCTGCGAACTGGGGGGCCCTCGTAAAAAGATCTCTTCGTGTTTGATCGACGGAGTCCTTCGGACTAAGCAGTTTTTTGCGTGCCCGGAATCGCTCCAAAGCACTCTTTATAAGGAGAAAAGTTTCGCCAAAAATAAAATAGGCGCCGACAGAGAACCAGAGGCCCATTAAGGAGTAGGCCAACCAAGGAACCCAAGATAGTTCGGCAAATCCCCTAAATGCATCACTTCGACGAAGTGGTTGGTAACCGATGATTATGGTTAAACCAACGACGAGAAAAGCTCTAAGACTGTATCGACCTTGTGGTCCCAATGGGCGCACAAGTCGCCTTTCGATCCAAAGGGTTAATAAAATCATGACTAAACTAATAGTCGCAAAAAATCCGAGTATTTTAATTCTCACAAATGCCCCATATTTAGATGGTAAAAAACTTTTTTCTGAAACAATGCTCTGCTACTCTTACAGGGTGTCAACTCTCATTCGATACGGCGGCTCGCTGCCAGTTATTATTCTTGTTTTGGTAGGAATTGAATTAGGCTTTCAATTCCACCCGGCCTATTGGGCAATTGGAGCTATCGCACTTTTTATTGTACACCCACTTCTTGACACTATTGTTGGCCAAAACAAGAAAAACAACAAGGCAGATCCACGTTTAGCGAAAGCAATATTGTATCTTTATGCCATTTTTCAAACGGTTCTTTTGTATCGATCTCTAGCCGCATCGCAAGAGCTGTTTTTGGCTGGGATTTCTACTGCTTGGTACATGATCCTTGCAGTTTCGATCGGAGTTTTAACTGGCTCATTCGGAATAACCTTTGCTCATGAGCTTTTTCATGCGCCCGATAAACTTTCGCGAGGTCTTGGCGTTTGGCTCTTACTTTGCGTCTCCTACTCGCACTTTCGCATAGAGCACGTTTTTGGACACCACAAAGACGCGGCAACTCCACTAGATACTGACACCGCACTTCGGGGGGAGTCTTTTTACCGATTTTTAGTGAGATCCTTTTTATCTGGTTACACGAATGCATGGCGCATAGAGGCTAAGAGACTCACTAATAAGAGTTCGCTTGCCTTTATTTTTGCAAATCGCTTCATCAAATATTCTCTCATGCAGGCGATGATTTACGCTCTTATTTATTATTTTTTTGGTGTTGTGGGACTGCTGTTTTTTGCCGCACAGTCTTTGGTGGCAATTGTGCTGTTAGAGGTGGTTAACTATATCGAACACTATGGGCTTCAGCGTAAAAAGCTCGACTCTGGTCGATATGAGTCGTATGGTCCTCAGCACACGTGGGACAACGCGCATGTAATGACAAACGCCTTGCTGATCAATTTAGGCAAGCATTCTCACCACCATATAAGCCCGTCAAAACATTATCAAGAGTTGGAACTCCTGGGGGGAGCCTTTATCCACCCGTACGGTTATGCTGTTATGGTCTGGTTTGCTCTGATCCCGCCACTCTGGTTTTCAGTTATGGACTGGCGAATAGATGCACGTGTTCAAGCCGGGGGCATTCAGGTCTGAGAAAGCCCTCAGAAAATAATTGATAAATGTCTCATTGGAATTACCATAGGATCTGTAGATCTGTAGATCTGTTGTCCCACGGTAGTGACTCCACTATGTGAGTTCCACTTTAAAGCAAAGAAGTGGCCGCAAGCTGTTTGGGATTATACAACTTCAAATTGAACTAGTGGCATGGATGAGGTGAAAAAATGGAAAAGATCTGGCTGAAAAACTACCCTAAAAACGTAGCTCCAGAAATCAACATTAATGAGTTTCAGTCAATCAATGACGTGTTTTCAGAAGCGTGCAAGAAGTACGGCCGTCGGGGCGCCTATTCCAACATGGGAAAAACCATTTCGTACAACGACCTTGACGATTTGACGAATCATTTGGCGGCTTACTTTCAAAATCAACTAGGGCTAAAAAAGGGCGACAGGGTTGCGATTCAACTTCCAAACATATTGCAATTTCCCATTACGCTTTTCGCAGCACAAAAGGCAGGCTTGGTCGTAGTGAACACTAACCCACTCTACACAGTGCGAGAGATGGAACATCAGTTTGTGGATGCCGGAGTCAAATGTGTGGTGATATTGGCAAACTTTGCTCACAATCTTGAGAAAGTGCTTCCAAAAACTAAGATTGAATCGGTGATTGTCACAGAGCTTGGCGATATGTTGCCACAACCCAAGCGGACTCTGGTTAACTTTGTTGTAAAGTACGTTAAAAAGATGGTTCCCAATTTTAGTTTGGGATCTAGTACCACCTTTCTTGAGGCTATAGAAAAGGGCAAAGGACAGCGGCTTGAGCCGGTGGATGTTCGGCATGACGACTATGCATTTTTGCAATACACAGGGGGCACAACTGGTGTGGCAAAGGGCGCCGCTCTCACACAAAAAAACATTTTAGCGAATATGCTTCAGATCTCAGCATGGATGGCTCCCAAGCTCAAAGAGGGGCAAGAAATTGCTATGGCACCGCTTCCTCTTTATCATGTGTTTTCACTCACCGTGAATTGCTTGAGCTTTATGAAATACGGAGCTCTCAATGTACTTATCACTAATCCAAGAGATATAGCGGCGTTTATTAAGGAACTAAAAAAATGGAAGTTTTCAGTATTTGTGGGACTCAACACGCTATTCAATGCTTTGTTGAATCATCCCAAGATTAAAGAAGTAGATTTTAGTTCCCTTCAAATCGGAGTAGCAGGAGGAATGGCGCTTCAAGGGGCCGTCCTCAAGCGATGGGAGGACCATACTAAGTCGAAATTGGTCGAGGGTTATGGCCTTACTGAGGCGTCACCCGTTGTGTGTTGCAATCCAATCGACGGTAGCGACAGACCGGGTACAATTGGTCTACCTCTACCTTCAACAGAAGTGCGAATTTGTGACGACGCCGGCAAAGAGCTTGGTATTGGTGAAGTGGGAGAACTATGGGCTAAAGGGCCTCAAGTTATGAAGGGTTACTGGAATCGCCAAGACGAGACAGACAATGTTTTGAATTCTGATGGTTGGCTGCGCACAGGAGATATGGCGACGGTTGACTCCGACGGGTTTTTTAAAATAGTGGACCGCAAGAAAGATATGATTATTGTATCGGGCTTCAAGGTATTTCCAAACGAAGTAGAAGAGGTCATCGCCATGAACTCAAAAGTTTTGGAAGTCGCAGTGATTGGAGTTGACGACGAGCGTTCCGGCGAATCCGTAAAGGCGGTCATTGTTAAAAAGCAGCCCAGCCTCACAGAATCAGAAGTAATTGCGTTTTGCCAGGAGAGGCTTACGAACTACAAGGTACCAAAGCATATTGAGTTTCGACACGAGCTACCAAAAACAAATGTGGGCAAAATTCTCAGGAGAGCCTTAAGAGAATAGGAACTCATGCTGCATTTTTTAGGCCCGTTTCTTATACTTCTCGTCGACACGCTTTTTTTCGATCTACGCGAATTGCCGATTGTATTAGACGCGCTGACGATTTTTATCTTCGTGTCTTTACTACGAAGATTTCAGCTGCGAATCTTATATGTTCGCCATGATCGCATCTCCGAAATAGATTTTGAAACTCGAGAGAGCGCGTCCAAAAGATTAGTTTGGAACTTCTCAAGCTTGGCTTGGACAGGTATCGCTATTTTGTCATTTCTCTTCTGGTATTCTCGTTGGTTCTACTCTCAGGGAATTCCCGATTCACCAGATGCGCTCGCAAAGTTGAAGCCATTTCTTCATCTCGGAATTGTGCTATTCATATTTGATCAAGTAGGAGCAACAAAACCGTTCATAAAGTGGTGGTTTGGCTTAAAGCTAACGCCGCTGAGACTAGGTCTGCTATTCTACTTATTGCTGTCGATTTTTGGCGGCATATTACTGCTGCTGCCGTTCAATCAGCTCAAAAACTCACACCTGTCGCTCATCGATGCTTTCTTTACAAGCGTGTCGGCACTGACAGTAACAGGTCTGACAACTGTTTCTGTGTCGCAGACATTTTCGAAGTCAGGCCTCGTCGTCATCTTGGCCTTAATTCAATTGGGCGGGATTGGGATTGTGGCCTTCAGTCTGACCGCGGCCACAGTATTTAAACGAAGATTTAGTTTGGGTCACACGAAGCTTGGCCAGCAGCTTTACGGAAACCCAGAAGTCGGTGAAGTCTCGGTTTTTTTGTGGAAGCTCCTCGTTACCTTTTTCGCTTTGGAGATAATTGGAGCCGCTTTTCTCTATACACTTTTTCCGGAAGGTATATCAGATCGTTTCTTTCATGCAGTTTTTCATTCGATATCCGCGTTTTGCAATGCGGGGTTCAGTTCCTTTGACGACAGCCTTAACTTTTCTGGCGGCATTCCGTTTAAAATCTGTATCTGTATTTTGCTCGTGGCAGGTGGTTTCGGGTTTCCGGCACTGTTTGAGTTTTTTCAGTGGAACAGAATAAAGAATTGGTTTGTCGGTCGACAGAAAAGCCAACAGAGGGCTTCGAACCTTTCAGAGAACTTTCGTCTCACTCTGTTCGTATCGCTAGCGCTTTGGATAAGTGGAGCACTGTTAATCTTTTTAGGTGAAGTTGCGAGTGGGGCGCGAGGCGTATTGTCGTCTCTCGGCGATGGGCTTTTCTACACTTTCTCCAGTCGAACTGCAGGCTTCAATACGACGCCAGTTGCCGATCTGAGTAGTTTTTCTCAAACGATTATAGGGATGCTCATGTTTATAGGTGGAGGCGCTGTTTCAGCGGCTGGCGGGATAAAAACGTCCACCTTAGGAGTGTTAGTGATGTCGGTGAGGAGCTTTTTGAAAGGACATCAAAAAGCCAAATTTGGTAGGTCCGAGATCCCTCACGAAGTGATCATAAGAAGTTTGGCCGTTTTACTTACCTATTTGGCAGTCTTGTTTTTTGCGGTTATTTTACTTAGGTTTACGGAACCGATGGCACTCGGCACATTGGTATTTGAATCTATTTCAGCATTGTCTACTGTGGGGCTATCGGCAGGACAAACAAGTGAGTTTTCGCCGATTGGAAAACTCATATTGTGTTTTCTGATGCTTGCAGGAAGGTTTGGTATTTTGGCAATGATCAGTGTAGGCATCGGCAACGGTCAAAGGGAGTCTTATCGACTTCCACCCGGCCGCTTTTTTATTGGGTGAGGTCTAGGAGAAGACTATGAAAAAGAAAAAGTTTCTCGTAGTAGGTATTGGTGTTTTGGGAAGGGCGATGGCACTGGAACTTTCAAAAAACGGTGTCGAAGTCATTGCCATAGATTCAAAGCTTTCTTGTGTGGATCCCATCCGAGACAGGGTGTCCATCGCCGCGGAATGTGATGCGACAGACGTGAATGCGCTGAAGCAGTTGGGAGCAGCCACAGTTGACGTAGCTATTGTTTGCATCGGCGAAGAGTTTGAGGCCGCAGTTTTGGCAACAGCCCATTTATTAGATTTGAACGTACCGCACGTGGCGGCCAGAGCAAATAGTGATGTTGCAGAATCCATATTGAAGCGACTGGGTGCGCATGAGGTTTTCTTCGTCGAGGGCACGATTGGCAAGATGGTAGCGGATCGATTGGTTCATCCCAACGTGTTAACGGATCTTCAAATCGGAGACGATTACAGGATGATTCAATGGCATGCAACCGGAGGCTTAGTCGGAAAATCGCTGACTAGTATTGAGCTACCGAAGAGATATGGTATCCAGGTCATGGCTATTAGATGCCCAGAAACTAAGAACACCAGCATGCCAGATCCGGCCGTTCCCATTAAAAGTGGTGATCGACTCTTTTTATTAGGTAAAGAGGCAGATTTAGACCGGTTCATTGGTGAACTAGAATCTGGTAAAAGCTGACAAGTGACTACAAGAAAGGCTTAAAATGACAGATCTTGCAAAGATTTTTAATGAGAACTTAGATTGGCTGCTTCTACTCTCCTATGCTTTCGTAATCTACGTTTTGCAATTGGGCCTGCGCTCTTTCTTTAAGTCGAGACTTAAAGAAAAGCAGCGTCGAAGTTTTGGCGTAACTCTTGAACTGGGAATCACACTCATTGAAAAGACGAGAACCTGGTTTGTAATTATTGCGGCCGTTTACCTGGGTCGGGGCGCATTTGCGCTGCCATGGCTTCAGGGAAAAGTTTTGCACAATCTGTTTGTTGTTTCTGTTTTTATTCAGGGATCTATCTGGGCCTTTAAAGTTATCGACCAGTGGCTGCGGTACTATGCCGAAAAGGGCGCCGATTTAGACGGCGACGGCGCGAGAGATGTAGAGGTCAGAAGATCTGCATCCTACAGCATAATAGGTTTTATGTTAAAAGGCGCAGCTATCTCTGCCCTCTTCCTAATGGCGCTTCATAATTTTGGGATCGACATTACAGCTCTTGTAGCCGGATTAGGTATTGGTGGTGTGGCTGTAGCATTGGCGCTTCAAAATATTCTTGGAGATCTGTTTGCATCACTTACCATTGCCCTTGATAAGCCGTTTGTCGTTGGCGATTTTTTAGTTATCGGCACTCAGCGTGGACATGTAGAAAAAATTGGCATCAAGACAACGCGAATTCGTTCATTAGATGGAGAGCAAATTGTAGTCTCAAACAGTGATTTGCTTTCGACGAGAATTCAAAACTTTAAACGTATGGAGCAACGGCGGGTTTTGTTTAAGGTCGGGACCACTTATGGAACCCCGGTGGAGACACTGAAGAAAATTAAGCAAGGGGTAAAGGATATCATTATTAAAACGCCAAAGACGAGGCTTGATAGAGGCCACTTCTTTTCTTTCGGTGATTCTGCTCTCATTTTTGAATTTGTCTACTTCGTGCTCGACGGCGAGTACAATGTTTATATGGATACCCAAGAAGAAATTAACTTTAAGATTGCGAAGCTTTTTGACGAGTTAGGCGCAGACTTTGCCTTCCCAACACAAACTCTACACCTGGTCTCGGAAGATCTTAAAATCGCAGTTTCTCATGCGGCAAATTCTGGCGCCTCACCTATAGGTCCTTGAGTTTTTTTCTCATTTGCCAAAAATACTCGCTAATAAGTGGTCGCCGGGATTCTCCGGTCGTGACCATTAAAAGTTTTGTTATCTTTAAATCCGCAGGGTCAGTTAAAAGCAAAATGAGCATCTCTTGAACAAAGTTTGTGTTGAGAGTGACATAATTGTCTGTTCCTACGCCGAGGCTGACGCCCTTTTTCTCCCACCAAGAAAAGGGATGATCTTTAAAGTCTTTAATGTATCCGGTGAGTCGTTGATTTGAAGAAGGTAGAGCAATGAGTGAGACTTCTTTATTTATCATTCGGTTGAGAACGTCATGCTGATAGTGTTCCACCTCTCTTGCCGTGTGGAATTTGGCCTTCATAAATTTGAGAGTCTCTTTCTCATTCAATGGCTGACCCGCAAGTAGCTTCTTTGAGATTTCGGTGTTGTCGCCCCATTCCATTTCTTCGACTTCTTGAGCGTCAAGAGTTCCTGGCTGAATCGGCTCGCTACGTTTGTTATTTCTCATTAGTCTCTGGAAGAGGCTATGAAAATAGTAATTAGGGTTGATGCCTAAACTTAGTCCGTGCTCAAGCGTGTCTATATGCCAAATGTTCATGGCGTTGTCGACGGCTTGAATGCCTCTGCGCAGAGTTCTCCAAACCTCTCCGTGGTGTGACCGAATTTTGAACCCTTTATACTGAAGTCTTCGAAGGCCTACCCGCATTTCATTAAAATGGCTTTTGCGGTAGTGATTGGTTTCGTTACCAACAGTATCGACCTCGCAAAGGTGAGGGGCAATCTCCGGATAAGTGCTTACGATGCGCAGAATCTCATCAACCTGCGCTTCGAAGTGCGCCTTCTTATTTGGGTATTTAGAGCTATCATAATAGGCGGATTCTTTTCGAAAGCTAGGTGCTAAAATAAACTGAAACCGAGAGACTCGTTTTTGGTACTCTTTAAAGCCGTCGTAAAGACCTAGTACAACCTCTTCTGAAGTGAGGACATCTAGGCCAGGAATCTTTTCACTCTCGTCGGTAGTGGAACGGTCAAAGGTAAACTTTAGTCGAATCATTCCCACATTGTACTTTTTGTGAAGGGTCTCTGCTAAGTGATAGGCAGCATCTTGGTGAGCCTTTCTATCAGTGAGAATCAACTTAGGTAAAAGTAGCTTCTTAAGGTAGACATCAAATCGATCTGTTTCTTTGAGTAAAATGAGTTTTTCGACGTCTTCTTCGGAGTTAATTTCTTCGGCGCTTTCGCCGTAAATAGACTGAATTTTTTTGTAAATAACTTCCTTTTGAGGTCCATTGAGTAAAGCTTTTAACCTGGGAAAGATAAAAGAGCTGTCTAGTGATCCGGTAAGGTGTATGTGCTCTTCTCGATAGTTGAGCGGAAACTCTGTAAAAAAGCGGCAAAGAGCTCCAGCGAAGGGATGAGAAAGCAACTCAGCAATGTCGATCTGATCTTGTTGAAACTGACCGAGCTTTGTTTGAAACTCGGTCAAAACTTTTAGAATTTCTTGAGATTTTTCAACTTCGTCTGCTTGGAGCAAGAGCTCCAGCGTGTCGTTAAGGGTGATCCCGTTCGTTTCAGAAATAATTTGAGTTGTAAGCGCGTAAAGTTTATTTTCGATAGCTGAATCGCTGTTTTTAGACATAACCATTTTTATTTTCTGATGCTGCAAGTGTCAACGAATTCCCTTTAGATTCCAGAGAGAAACTCCTCACTCTTTCTGAGTACACTGAGTGGAATCTCGTGCCCTCCGGTAAACGGCATCCATAAGGGTGACCAATCGGATTGTTCAAAGCATTCGTAGAGTTTTTCTGCACCTTGAAAGCTAAGCACGTTGTCTTTTGTGCCATGGCTTTGAAAGACGGGTATCGCAGGCTGCTTACTTAACCTTTCTCGCACCCACTTTTCATCAAAAATTTGACCCGAAAATTGAACGAGTGCCTTGAAGGAGGCTTTAGACTCTAGCGCTAAAGCGAGACTCACCATGGCACCTTGACTGAAGCCACCAATAACCGTTTGAGCCGGATCTAGCTCAAGTTCTTTCATCCATCCGTCGAGCTTACTTACTGCCTCATCGAGCCCCTTGGGTCGAACTTGAGAAAAGTCTTTGTGTGTACCTCTCTCGAGGTGTTGCTGAAACTGGGCGACATCTATTTTAAACCAGGCTTGTCCGTGCGAACCGAACCCTAGATCGACTCTTATGGGCCCATTGGGAAAGAGAAAACGAGCATGATAAGGGAGACTCCACTCAGAGGCTAAGCTTGTAAGATCATGCATCGATGCACCAAATCCGTGTATGAGCACAATATTCATATCAGTACTTTGCGAAGTCTTGATTTCGAGATGTTCTAACATACTCAATCCCTTTCAGTTTCCGCCTCTGACCCTCGGCAGATGCAAATTTTGTATTGTGGGTTTCAATAGTGTAATATTACCGCATATGAAGGTCCATGCCATACCTTGTTTATCAGACAACTATTCTTTTGTGATTGAGCCGTCACAAGAATGCCGGGGCACGCCGACTCAGGAGTCACAGGCTTGGCAGGCTCAGACTTACGACACTCAAACCGCTTCAGTGCTAGTGGTCGATGCTTGTGAAGCTAAACCGCTGATGCAGTTTTTTGAACAACATGCTTTTCGTCCAGAAGTGATATTAACAACTCACCACCATCATGATCATGTCGGTGCAAATTCGGAGCTGCAAAGAAAATTTAAGTGTTCCGTTTATGCAAGGTTTCCTGATTCTGAGCAAGTTCCTGCCTTATCGAGTCGTTTAGATGTTGAAGACACCGAGTCTTTTATGACATGGCGAGGGATAGAAATATTTGCCTTGGCGATACCCGGCCATACGTTAGGGCACACGGCGTACTGGTTTAAAAACGAGAATACATTGTTTGTTGGTGATACACTTTTTCGGTTCGGGTGCGGAAGACTATTTGAAGGCTCCTATGGTCAACTTTTTAGTTCGCTGAAGAAGCTTGCCGATCTGCCGGATGAAACTACTGTTTACTGCGGGCATGAGTACGCGTTGAGAAACTTAGACTTCTGCGAGAAGCATAAATTGATCGCAGATGGAAATACTCAGCGTAAAAAAGTAGAAGAGCAAATCAACTCTACGGGCAGTTCCGTGCCATTTTTACTTAGCGATCAGAAACAGGTGAATCCGTTTTTGACAGCTAAAACGGTTGAGGATTTTACACAATTAAGAAAACTCAGAGATAGGTTTTAATAAATCGTAGTTGCACCCAATTCTTTCAAACTAATGCACAAAACCTAGTCTAAAGAATGGCGAAGTTTCTCGCAAACGGGCGGGCCCCCCGGTTATGACGCCTTAATGCCTGTGTTTCATTTCTTCTGAATCATCGCGCTACGTTTAACGAATGGCAAAAGCCCCTATTGAAAAATGAGAACAAACGAACCAAGGATGATTCTGTAAATTCCAAACCACTTAAACCCAAACCGCTGTAATAGTCCGATGAAAGTTTTTATAGCCAGCATCGCCACAACGAAGGCGACGACGTTTCCGATGATAAGGAGCTGAATTTCGTCCGAACTAAAAGGTGTGGGCGTCTTCCAGATCTTATAAACGGTTGCGGCAAACATTGTGGGGACAGCGAGAAAAAATGAGAATTCGGCGGCGTAGGTTCTTGAGGCTCCAGTCAAAATACCTCCCAATATCGTTGCCCCAGAGCGCGAAACTCCAGGAATCAATGCGAAACATTGGGCGAAGCCGACCTTTAGAGCTTGGGAGCTACTAAACGTCTCATCGAGTTTTTTGTCATTCACGAGTTTACTCGTAGCATCTACTGCAAGAGGCACAGGTGGTTTGATCTTCCAATAGTCAGACCAGATGAGTACAGCCCCTCCCACCACAAGGCTTATAGCGACGGTGTTCGCACTTTCTAAAAGAGCGTCGATATGATCACCAAACAAGAGACCTATTATGGCGGCAGGCAAGAAGGCAACAAACAGTTTTAGGTAAAACTTTGGTCCAACGAGAAACCGCCTCCAATAAAGAGTAACGACAGACAAGATGGCGCCAAATTGAATGATGATTAAGTAACTTTTCGTAAAGCTATCTTCTTGTATACCAAACCAGCTGGAGGCCAGGATCATATGACCTGTAGATGATACCGGTAAGAACTCTGTGACCCCTTCAATAACAGCGATAACAAGAGCTTCGACTAGCGTCATGACGATCAACCTCCCCAATTCTTCTACAGCATTTGAAAAGTCACTATAACGACTAACCTTACTGTTGAAAAGAAGGGTTCCTTCTAAAAATCTTGAGGGGTCGGGATGAGAGCACTTTGCCCTTACGCAGCCGAAAGGGATTTCGTACTTCTGGATGTTTTCGAATGAGACTAAAATGTTCGACCTGTTGCATCCGAAAAAGGCAGCAGGCACGGCATGGTGTTTCTCAGTTTGATACGAGAATCCTTGTAAAACTGTCTACTCCATTTCTGAGTGAACCCGATGAGTTAGCAAATCCAAAGATTTTTGACAAAAAGTTCGACAATCAGAGTGAGACTTTCAGATGAGTTAGTATTTTTTTTCACTGGACCAACGTAGAGTTGAAGTAGGTGGGAGGTGTAGCGTGAAAACGTTTACCCTTAAAGATGAAAGTATTCTGATGTCGACTGTTCCAGTGAGAGCTCCATTAATTGCGCCAGCGATCTTATTATTGGTGCTCGCGGGCTGCGCGGGGGGCGGAGCCGGCGGCGAAGGGGCTTCAATTGATGCCGGGGCAACGGATTCCTTGCAAGGAGAGTCACCTGTTGAAGGTATTTCGGCTGAAGAGATAAAGTTCGGCCAGTACGATATCAATATGTATCCGCTGAACAAGGTGGTGTGCGATCCTTTTGGAGGCGGACAGCAGCAGCCGACTTCCAGTCAAGGTGTCAAAGGGACACTTTTCTATCGCACCGCAATTCACCCTCGCTGGTACGAAGTCGCTAAATACATAAACCTGGGGTTTCAGTCTTCTCAAGAAATTTTCATGTCGCAGCTCAACCTACCTACCAGGAAGTTCGAGCTAGGGTTTTCAACACCGACTGGTGACAAGATTAAGGATGATGATGGAAATGTCTTGATTGAATACTTTGGTATGCGATTCCAAACCGTCATTAAGCTAGCAGAAGGCCAAGAGGCGGGAATGTATCAGTTGGCCCTTCTGTCTGATGACGGCACGGTGATGCGCATTCGAGATGAAAACGGTGTTTGGAAAACAATAATCAACAATGATGGGGATCACCCAACGAAAATGGGTTGTGCGAGTGAAGCGATTTATATGTCTCCAGAGCGAGAATACCTATCAGAGATCGACTACTATCAAGGCCCTAGGTACCACATTTCACTCGTGGCTATGTGGAGAAAAGTCGATGACAACACTCCCGCCGAAGTCGAATGCGGCAAAAGCGGGAACAACTACTTTTTTAACGAGAATACAAGCCTTCCAAGGGCACCATACAATGGGCTTCTTAGCCGCGGATGGACCGCGCTGGTGCCAGCCAACTATGCTCTTGCCCAGCAAGCGGTTTTCAACCCATGTAAGGAAGGCACCGCTCCGGTAATTAGTAATCTCGACATTAATGAATTTGGACCTACCTACGCTTTTGTATACTGGGAGACAGACATTCCCGCTTCATCGCAGGTCTATTCTCTTAACCTATCGAATGGTGAGTCGAAGCTCACTACGAGCGATAACGTTTTGAGAACTAGGCACCTATTGCCAATTACTGATTTAACACCGGGAACGCTCTACGAATTTAGAGCTGTCTCTTACTCAGATGACTACGGTCATGCAGTCAGTGAATCTCTGACTTTTAGAATGCCGCAGTAATCTCTCGCTCATATGCCCTCCTTTGGTCTTGATTAAGTAGATGACTCCTAACGAGCTAACTCGTTAGGAGTTAATCTGTGTACCAGAGCAACCAGCTCTCAGATTTGTTCTGGAGGACAGTGAGATGAGTGAGCTTTATCACCAATTAGAAAGAGTTAACTTTTCAAAAGGAGAGGTTCTCTTTAAAGAGGGGGAGGCGGGATACTTTTTTTATATACTTCAAGAGGGTGCGGCTGAAGTTTTCAAAACAACTCCATCGGGCCAAGAAAAAAGATTGGGAGTCGTGAGAGCAGGGCAACCTCTTGGAGAATTCGCGCTGATAACCCAAAGCCCGCGATCGGCATCGGCTAGGGCCACCGATAATGGTTACGCCATTAAGATTTCATCAGATGCTTATGAAAAGCTCCTTGCAGAGCTTCCCGAGTGGGCCATGTCTGTTCTTGAAAGTCTCGTAGATCGGCTAAAATCAGCGAATGACCTCTTGGCGCAATTCTCAGACAGAATAGATGATGGCGATAGGTTTGGTAAAACAATTCGAGAGAGAATCAGTCAATAAGAAATGCCCCTCCCGGGCGAACGAAATTGGGAGGGGGTTAGAACCACAATCAAACTTTTTAGTACCGTTTACACGAGGATCCCAGGTACGACCCTTTGTGGGCCGACCAACTGTGATCCCTACTACAACTATTTTCTTGGTAGCTCTGAGAGCACTCTTTCGTAGTACTTCGAACTCCTGAACCCACCGGGTTCACCCATTCGGCCATCCAAGTGTTTCTCTAAAAACTCTGCTTTGAAACCGTAAGCCAGCTTTTCTTGCGGGCTGGCGCTTTCTGGTGCACTCGCCCCTTGTTGCACGGCTTGGAGTATCGCGTTTAGCTTTTCTAAATCAAACGACTCAAGGAGCCTGTTAAAAACATAGGCTTTCGCGATGACGTCGGTCAGAGTGCTATCATCTTTGTAGTAATAAGTCGTCGTGCTCGTTTTGATACTTCTAAATTGACCGCCGGCACTTTCTAGGGCTTCGCCGCTGGGCAGTTGCCCATAAATAGTCATCGCGTTTAGTAACTCATCGCCGACTGGGTCGGATGTAGGCTCTTCAGACAGGTACATTCCAAAGCGATCCAAAGCCACGCTTGTGAACGTTTGATTGTCGACTCTTAACTTTGTGGCTTTTACAATACCTGAAGTGAGTGTCTCGATTCTATGCGAACCGTCGACATCGCCTTCGAGGCCATAACTTAAAGCGACCAGGCTCAAACCCGCCGTGCCTTCGACGTTCAATACCTGATGAAAGTCATCGAGAACGAGAGACACGATGAGTTCAATCACGGAAGGTATAAGCTCCGGTATATTCAAAACGTTTTCGCGGTTTCGATCAAAGGTCGATATGCCCAAGCGTCGTTGAAACAAACTATCGAGAGCCGCAATCTTATCTAGCCAAACTCCTCTAACATCAATTTGATCGACGTACGGGTTGGTACTGTCAGGAGACTTTTTAGAGTGAAAAAGCCTACCAACTTGACCAATATAGTTGAGATTTGGGTTCGACCTTAAGGCCTCACAGTTGATATGCCTATCGTCAACTTTAAGGAGCGGCGCTACAAGCAGCTGTGTTGGGTCTGCTGTCGTTGTAGCTAAGCAATGAACATCCGGTGTGCTGACTACTTTAATAAAGAACTTTCCTGCCGTGACTGCCGCACTCTTAATGTCGATAAAGAAAGGTATGGTCTGCCAATGCGTCGGAGTTATTTGAGAAATCTTCGAGAGTCTCTCATAAAGCTCGATCATTCGTCTAAGGCCCAGAAAGTAAGAACGCACTCTGCTATAGTGTGCCTTATCTTCAATCAACGAGAAGCTTCTTAGGCCTCGGCGAAAATTTCTTTTACGGTAGAGCTCGTCGTAGGCCTTGACCATGTGTTCCGCAATTTCGGAGTAGCTGCTGCCCTCATCAAAGCGGTTACATCCCGGATTCACGTCAACATGTTCGTCTGTGCAGTAGCGAAAACTTTTCAGCTCTTCAATCCCAAATTCAACCCCAGAGACATCTTTGATGGCTGTTTGAGTCGGAACTTCAACATTCACTAGACGTTCTTGGTAGCTTGCGTCCTGCGGAAGTTGAATGATCTTACCGTTAATGTCTTCTAATTGGCGGTTGTAACCAAAGCGAAGTGCCGCGACGTCATATTTACCTAAAAGTCTAAGCTCATTCAGTTGTCGGTAGCTGTAATCCATAACTGAGGAGTACTCAAAGTTTCCAGAAAAGCCTCTTTGAGTGAGTTCCTCTTGTGTGTAAAAATTGGCCTTGTCTTCAGACCCACCGAAGTTGTGTCTCAGCCCCAGGTTATGACCTATTTCATGCACGAGTACCGGTATCCATACGACGGGAATGAGCTTATTGAGAATTGCCGTTTTTTCTTCTTCTCCAAGTTCATTCCAAGCCTTTGGTTTTTGCCCACTTTCGAATAGTTGAGGTAGAGCGCTTCTAAAAACACGGCTCGTCTCTGCCATATCGCTAGGGTATCCGCAGTGCTTTGCTTCCTTCCTAATGTTTAAAAGTTCATTCGAGTCATCCACTCTGCGAAGAGTCGGATCACTCACTTCGCGAATAAGATCAGCAAGCGTGCGGCCATGAATCAAGTCATCTATGGATCCTGTGTTTGAGTGATTATGGCTGTGGCCTCGCTGCACTGCCAACTGCGATAATTGTGAGACAAATCTTTGCTCGGGCGTTGCATGTTCGCCGTGGGCAACGGAATGGACGTGCCCTGCTGCGCCGGAATCAGTTGGCTTGCCAACGGGGGGCTTGGTTTGCCCCCCGCCACCAGCTGGCGGTGCGGGACTTTGCGGGCGAAAGGGTTCTAACAAAAGCGAAAAGGCCTTTGGAGTTGTCAAGTTAGCACCTGTCGGGGTTGTCTCTGGCGCATTCATAGTTGCTACGATCTCTTCGTAAGTATTTATGAGTCCTCTTTTGATCGTTCCCAAATACATGATAGTTCTGGCACTCAGTATTTCGCCTGTATAACGGTTCGCGGCTGAGGGCCCATACCCAATCGGCCCTGCCGAATGGGGATCTTCCATAAGGACAATAGAGCTGTGACGAATATCACCAGGGCTGCGTCCTTTGGCAGGCGCAGTTTTAATGCGAAACTTAACTCCTGCCTCTGCTAGGCCTTCGTTTAGAATTTGTATTCCCTCGAGCGTTGCTGCTTTGACGACGGCATTTTCTGGCTTCTCGAACTCATCACTAAGGTAATAAAGAACCTCATCTCGATGAGGATTCCATCTGTTTATGAGCACCATCTCACTTTCTATGGAGTCTCGATTGTCAACATCGAGCCGAACCTGCTCTGTTGAAAAGAATCCAAACGTAGATTCATCAGTTCGAGGATATTGAACCTTTGTATATTTAGGGCTCTCGATGTCTTTAAGGCGTGCCAAAGAGTGCTGGAATCGCATCTTGAAGTTAAGATCCTTCACATCTTTTATGTCATCAGCACATTCAACACCCGCCGCAAAAGAGTTTTCTGTGATGATATTGAATGCGCCATTTTCAAACGCGTAGCTAACGATTTCCGCTCCAGTTTCTTTGTAACAGCCGATAAGATGAGATTCAAATTTGATAGGCAGGAAGTTAACATCCATAATCTTCATCTCTGAAAGCTTCATCTTAAAGCTGCTGCGCTGATTCCATGCAAGGCTTTCATCTTCTTCTTCTTGCTGAGTGCATTCTCCGTAAGCATCTGTCTTACAGCGGTAAGCAAGGTGCTCCACAGGTATGGAAATTAGCACCTTTAGATTCGCAGGGTTTTCGTTCTTGCGTGCATCAATAGAGATTTCTACGATTTCTAGTGCGCTCTCTGTAAAGCGAAACTTTGCTAGGCGGTCGTCACCCATCCAGTGAGGCCTGGCAGCGCTGACGCCCAGGTCGGTCTCTAAAGATGATGGCAGATACATGAAAATCGACTCTGTATCAATAGAAGCTTTGGCAATTACATCGTGCTTCGGCTCAACTTTGTACTCCGGATCCTGCGTACATCCGGCCGCTAATAATGCGAAAGCGCCAAATGCCAAAAGCATTCTCTTTAAGCCTATGTTAGATTTTTTTTGCCCCTTTGTTTTCATATGCCCCCTCTTAAATTAACCCGTACTATTAATTTGAATCCCTATTATCAAAATCCTTGTTTCTTAGATGTCATATCTGTAGCCCTAACCCTAAGCCGAAGAGTGTGTCTTGTTGGTCGAAAAAAGAAAAATTTGAGTCCCTGCCATTTCTTCTAAGTAGATTTCCACCATTCTCGTAACGAAAAATAAGTCGCGATTTTTCACCAAGGTGGTACTGGATAAGACTCAACAGTTGGTAGCTCTGTTTCGTCAACCCTCTGTAAGTGGTTCCGTTAAGAAGTTGCGCATTGAACAAAAACGAAACCGACTCTTTGTACGCCCCCGCAAATAACAGTTCGGGCCCATGCGAATACTGGATATTAGGGACAGCTTCAGAATTAAGAGTGTATCCATGAAAGTAGCGTAAATAGTTGTAGCTTAACGAAACAGAGGATTTCACTCCTAAAAAGTTCTGACTGTGCCGAATACCCGGCGCCACACCAGCCGCCCCTTGATAGGAATCCTTTTCGCGAGAAACTTCGTTGGTAGGAGCAACCGCTAAAGCGCCCACGAAGAAATCTAGGTCGCTTCGAACGGACATGAGATCGACTTGATAAAACAGGGCTGTGTTGCCTATGATTGTGTCTTCGGGTTTCACATGCATTCTTTGAATTGAAGTCAGTGCTATCAACGTCCCGGCCTCTTGAAAGTTAGCACTAAAAAGTCCGCGAAAAACCGATGCTTGCGAGCGCTTGGAGTCACTTGTGCTAGCCAGGTTGCTTTCAAACGTGTAGCTCAAAAGAGCCGAAAAAACTTTGGTGTCCACCTCTGAAGCTGCCTTTTTTACTGAAATTGAGCTGGCCCCAGATTCGCTTCGGCCCATCGCATTTTGCTCAGAAATGCCTTTTGCTTGTGAATCACTTTGCGAAGATTTGTTCGGTGAATCGTCTTTGATCGAAGATTGAGAATGAGCCACACCATTAAAAAGAGTCGTCGCAGCTAAGATGGCAACAAACGTGGAAGCAAAGATAAGCGAGTGAAGGCGTGCAATTTGACGGTGTTGGGCCTCTCCATTCTTCGCGAATTCCCCTTGTGACAAAGTTTCTAAAGCCAAAGTCTTTAAAATTCTGTCGGTGTGTCGGACCAACGTAACCCCCTCATTTAGCGGTGTCGATTCGACTCCGCTAGCTTTCACAGATAAAGCAAGGTTCAATCTTTGGGCCAGAGGGTAATTCAGTTTGAAAAATTTACTAAGGGGCCTGAGGTAGGTCGTCTTTGACGGCCAGGAACGTACGGGGCCGACTTAAAGTGACTTGAAGATCTAAGTCGGTTCCCCAAAACTGAATTCTCGGTTAACCTAAAGAGAAAACGCGTGTATCTTTTTCATTTTTCATCGGAGGCGGGTCAAGATGGCCCCATTAGCAACGTTAGTCCTTGGAGCGGGTAAATCAGGTATCGCTGTCATGCAGTTTCTTGCTAAGAGCGCGGCGGTTTATCTATATGATGACAATTGGACTGACAATAAGCGAGAGCAAATAAAGCCCCCCGAGAAGTCGCAGCGGGTAAAGATATTCAACCAAAAAGATCTTGCAGAATGGCAACGTGGTAAAAGACCTCCTTTTGAGCAAGTCTGTGTAAGCCCGGGAGTTCCTCCAAATCATCCTGTAATTAAGCAAGCTCGAAAACACAAGATGCTTTTAACCTCGGAAACGGAATTCGCCCTAAGAAATATCGATAAGCCGATCATTGCAATAACGGGTACCAACGGAAAAACAACGACAACAATGATCACCGGCCATCTGTTAAAAAGTGCCAACCGTCGGGTCTTTATCGGCGGAAACATCGGAACTCCCTTAATCCAAGCAGTCTCAGAGGCAAACGAAATTGTTGTTGCTGAACTTTCGAGCTTTCAGATTGATATTACAAAAAGTCGTAAAGTGAATGTCGCCGCCATCACCAATATCTCGGCAAACCATTTGGACAGATATGGAAGTATGAGGAGTTATCTCAATTCCAAGGTACGGTTGATCTTGGATTTACTTGTGCCCGGTGGTTCAGTTGTTCTCAACGCCGATGACGTTCATTTAGTTGGTTGGTATTTAAAAAACAAAAAACTTCTTTTACGTCGTCGCAATCACGTCTTCTGGTTCTCTGGCAAGGGCAAGCTGAAGTCAAACATGACGGGATTGTTTCTCCGTGGAGATTGTCTGATGGGGCAAGGAGAGTTGAGCGATTTTAATCTGCGTCACACAAGCTTTACGTTAATTGGCAAGCACAACCTAGAAAATCTCATGGTGGCGATTCTCACAGCGAAAAGCTTGGTACCAGATATTTTACTAGATGAGGTTGCCTTAGCGTCTTTCGTGGGTGCTCCGCACAGAATGGAGTTGGTTGCAAAAATAGAGGATCGCCAATTTGTCAATGACTCCAAAGCCACGACCCCTGCGAGTTTAGAAGTCAGCATAGATTCCGTCGCTGATCATCGGGGAATTTTGATTCTCGGCGGGAGAGAAAAGGGTGGTTCCATTTTGTATCTAAAGCGCAAACTTTCTATCAAGTGCAAAATGATAGTATTGATAGGAGAAACTAAAGACAGATATCAGAAACTATTGGAGGAATTAAGCCCCGTGCAAGCCAATGACATGGAGGACGCTATAGCGATAGCAATTATGGCATCAGAGCCCGCAGACACCATCTTGCTCTCACCTGCATGTGCTAGTTACGACATGTTTCGAGATTTCGAACACCGAGGAGAGAAGTTCAAAAGAGAAGTAAATTTGTATCGGTAATGGCGCATTTGTTTGAAAGGCAGCGTCACTTGTGGTAAGGTCGACTAGCTCATATCAACCGTGAGTACCTAGGAAGGGGCACGAGGCTTTGGACAATTTACTATCTCCGTTGGATGCATCGATGCAGCCAACGACAGTTCATAAAACGGAAAAAAATATTTCAGACAAAATCGTTGAATCGGCGTTGTCTATTTTCGCGCGCAAAGGCCTTTCGCAGACAACTCTTAGAGAAATTGCAGAACAAGCATCCGTTAGTTTGAGCGTTATTCAGTACCACTTTAGGACCAAAGAGAAGCTTTATGCACACTGTATTTCAACCACCGCTCAGAAGCGCCTTGAGATTGTGCAGGCAATACTTAAAGAACCTGCGACTTATGAAGAGTTTAAACAACAGTTTCGAAACTATATTTTGAATTACTTTGATAGCCTCGTAAAAGATAGAGACTATCACCGCATTTTATTTTTTGAAACAGAACGGCCAAGTCTTATAGCCGAGCAAGTGTTGTCTGATTATATCTTGCCGGTTTTTTTGGCGATGAAGTCTTTTATCGAAGCTGCCAAACGAAAAGGCTTCGTGCACGCCCACATCGACTCTTACGTTGCCGCCGAAGCGATCTATGGGATCTTGTCGAATTATTCGAAGGGTGAGTATATCAGAAGGAGTTTTTTTGGCATCGATATGCAGGATTCTGAATATCGCGAAATCTTAGTTAAACATTTACTGCGGTTCATTCATCAGGGAATCAGTACAAGATCTATTCATAGCTAAGAATGGCTGTGATTTTGTAATGTCAGCTGCGATTTCCACCATACCTCGGCGCAAGCCCAATTGCAACGGGCTCCAGGCCTGTCAAAAAAAAATCCGTATAAAAAATACAGGAGCTATTCAGACACGCGACCATGCCTCCTCTTTCTGCTAGTGAGTAATGCGGGGAAAAGGGGGAGTAGTGTATTTAACACTAGCGGGCCAATTCTTATCTTATACTTTAGTTTTCAAAAAAAATAGACAAAGCCTTTTTGCTCTAAGGCTTTTGATCCTTGGTTTGGCAATTTATCCGCTGCCAACAAAGACATGGGCGGGAGCAAGCTTCCCCGTGCCGTCTCTAAATACGAGATCAGTTTTAGAGAACCAAGCGCCAGCGACAGACCTTCTAAGAGACGGACGATTGATCGACGTTGATCAAGCGATTGAGGATCTCAGAAGAGGCATAGATCTGAGTGTTTATGATCCCGCAGCTAGCGATGTTTGGGGAAACGACCTCACAGGATTTACCGAAGACCCACTTCCGGCGGAAGACTCTACAGTTGAGTTTAGCTCAGAGCTTTCTTCAGTAAGAGAGTCTTACAGAATGAATGCAGTCTGGACTAACGAAAATGGTGAACGACTTAATAGAAACGTATTTTTTAGTACAAAAGCCCATGAAGCTCTCATGAGAGGCGCGCTTTTAAAAAAGATTGGTTACAACGTTCCCCCGCTCGTTAGACGTAGGAACATGACGGTCATATTTAAAACGCTTCCGCAAGCCTGTGGTTTCTTAGATGATTTGTCGTCAAGAACCCTTACCAGCCGCCTTCGCTGGTTAGCTAAAGAGCAACAGACTACAAATGTTTTAACTTCGGAAGGCACGAGTCTACAAGGTCGTGTTGCTGAAGTGTGCGAGAAACTAGAGGCAAGGGCTAAAGAGATACGGCTTTCCGGAAAGCCCATGACGCGTGACAAGCTTTATAGATCTCATGAAGGAGATTTGAGTCTCAAGGTGATCAGTGTTTTGGTGGCGCCAGCTAGAGTTGTTTTACCGCAGTTTCAGTGGGGCGTTTTCAGCCGTGAGGCAATTCGCGGCCGTCGGGCTCTTCGGGCCATCATTATTCCATTTCATATGACGGCGGTGGGCGAGCACATCAATTACTTTCCTTGGGAATTCGGCAAGATATTTAACCAGTCTATCCTTATTGATTACGAGTATGGAGATCGCTTCGAAGAATCCACCTTCTATGACGCTCTTTGGGCGGCAAGAAAAATTGCAAACCTCAGTCGTTCTGACTTTGAGGAAATAGCAGCTGCGGGAGACTATCCTAAGGAAGTGAGTCAGTTGGTCGCGGAAAAACTAATCGCAAGACGCGAACAAATGCTTGAATTGTTTGATATTAAAAAAGAGTACGCGAAGATTGGTCACAATCGTCGACTCAATATGGGTAGCGTTGTCGACGGTAAGTTAACGCAAGAATATTTTGAAGGATACGCCGTAAGGTTTCGAACAGAAGATCCTGACTCGCCAATCAAGGTGAGTGATATTTTTCGCTTTTTAAAAATAGAAGGAATCGGCGTTGGACTAAATCGGCTTTGGAAGCTGGTAAACGAAAACCTCCCGAATGGCAGCATTTCTGATATCGCCCAAAAACGCCAAGACGAGATTCTCAATGATGTCATCGCACATATTAACACGCATGGGCCAAATGTTCCCTACGAGAGGCAAGTGGGAGTGTGGCACGGGCCCACTTTTGCTCCAAACTTCACGGCGTCACGAAACGTTGTATCGGGCACCTATTATGGGGTCGACTCTAAGATTCAGTTGGTTGATGCCATATCCGTAGCAATGAGCGCAGGCTACTTTGTCGGAATTGACGGTATAGATAATGTCTTCCCGGGGCTTTCGGCGCATGTCTCTGTTGTGCGAAGTTACATTCATATTCGGCCTCTACCAAATATGAAGGCAGCCGATGAATACCCTTGGAAGAACCTTTGGGTTCCGGCTTTTATGGGAGGCAAAGCAAAAAAACTTATTGAAGCGGAGGAGCATGCCTCTTCGGACCCAGATATCGTGAGACTGAAACCTCAGATGAACGAGGGATCAATCTCAAATGCAGCGAATTCTTCAGAGAGTTCGCCAGCCGTGCCTGACGCGAACAACGACGAACTCGTTGAGTCACTTAACGAGTTTTCAAAAGACATCAATGAAGGTGAAATGTTTTTGGTAATTGACAGCTTAGTGTTTGGTGGCGCGGCCCAGGTTTCTATCCCGATCGTGAAGCTTCTGGGTGGGCCAGTTGGTGTAAATAGCTCGCTGAATGTGTCGGTGGCAAAGAATTTTCTTATTACCGACAGGCTTATGCTCCAAAAGGTGTCTGACGGTTTTCAGCTCTATTCTCAGAAAATGAAAACTAGCACTCAGAGCTTTGCCGTTAGCTTTAGTTATTGGATGAGCATGTTTAGGTATTCTCAAACTCATCAAACTGGCGACATATCTACCAAACTCTACGACATCACATGGGACGAGAAGGATCCTGTTTCAGCGTTGCGGGCTGCCCAGAGTCTAAGGAAAGTTTTAAAGGATGGCAGTCGTAAACTAGTAGAAGTGAACTACGCGCCTCTTTTACTGGATCACGAAATAGATGCCAAGATCAAGAGGACTTCTTTTTTCTTTCGTAAGTGGGATCGGTTAGAAGAGGATCACCAAGTAGAGCTGACTCCGCGAAAAGAAAGTTCGTGGCCCGATGGAGCAAATCCAGAGGATTACAAACGTCAGCTCATGTCTTACCGAATTGTGAATCGAAGGGGTAATAATTTTTACTCAGGAATTGCTGACGTACTTGATGGATTCTCTAATGGGCTTGGCCCTTCAGGAGCGGGAGGAGACGGCAACCCTGCGAATAGTTTTTTAGGAAGCGGGGAGTGGAAGTCGATCACTACTGAGCTTGAACTCACGAAAGCCCGAGACTCGAAGCAGGTAACCGTAGTGGACCACTTTTTTGGAGGATGGTCTATTTCCAGAGATGGTTTGTTTAAAATACTTGAGCGAATTGAAAAACGATTGGGCCGATTTACGCGGGGCAACCCCATTGTGAATCGCGATGAATTTGGCGATACACCAAAGCTTCAGTTTTACGAAATTCGCTCGACATTGATTATCTACCCTCAGGGGTACGAAGGTTTATTTAAGAAGTTGGGCTTTGAAACTTCCGAAAGAACACTTGTTGAGTCTTTGATCGACTTGGCCGGAAGAGAACAACATGAACAAAACTGTCAGTTCTTCTATAGGTCTCTCGAAAACACGATGGTGCTTAAGTACTTTGGAGAAGAGCAAACCTACCCTTGTGTGCAACCCTGGATGAAGTCACTACTTGATTTCCGTAAAAAACGATACTCGCTAAGCCCTGCAGAGAAAGCCAAGTGGATGACCAGGCTTTTTGAAAAGCTAGAGCGATACGTGGGGTTCGAAAGTCTACTTGGGCTTATTGGCGAAGATAACTTTTTCTTTATCGCTCGTGTGAATGGCTTTCGCACACAAGACGAACGAGGCGACGAAATGACCGTATCGAACACCATTGGTAGATACCGACCAGAAATAGGTTCTGGCATTTTTAATGAATTTCTATCAAAGGGTGTATCGGACTACGAACTGCGGGCGAGGTATTTTGTTGAGGGCTTCTAAGCGAGAATTTGCATTATGGGTCAAGTGAACCTTGGGGGAGTATCTTGAAGACTTTTCAACGACACTTTAAATATTTTCTGCAAGCAAACCTGTTTGCGTCGTTTCTTTTCTGTGGGGCTAGTCTCGAATTAGCTGTCGCGAGTGCTAAACATCGTGTTTTTGTAGTTACAAAGAGCATTAGTGAATCTAGAAATGAAGTTCAAGAACAGATTTTACGACTAGAAACCAAATGCCCACATTTTTCATCAAAGAACGACGTCTTTACAGACATCGAACAATCATTGATTCAGGGTTTGGGTTCCGAAAGCCTGGGCAAGTCCCAATCTTATAATTTTAAAAGCCTAAAATCGAAACAAGAGTTTTTAAAATGTTTTAAGGCTTGCGGTGCCAGCGGACTTGAGCTGGATCAGGGGCTGAAAGGCCAATCTCTTGGTGATCCTCTGAGCCGGGAACTTTGGGGCATAAATAACTCCGGTATAAAGCAGCTGGTCGAAGTTAATTATCTCACGAGCGAAGTTGTTCAAGGCATTGAAGGTGAAGACGTCAATCTTCCACGGGATCTCGACGAATCTCAGTTGCGTGAGGTTAGAATTGCAGTTCTTGATACGGGCGTAGACCTACGACATCCTGATCTTGAGGGAGCATTTGTAAGAAAGGAATCTGAGTGTGCACTTGTGAACGAATACCATGCGTGTTTAGCCGACGCCTCGACGTCGGCGGAAAGATCGCGCTGTGACGAAAAATTTTCAGCAATGGACTCAGATCAGAACGGCTACCCACTCGATTGCAGCGGTTGGAATGTCGAAAGTGAAAAGAACTTTCGTAAAGGAGTCAAAGGGTCCCCTTTTGTAATTGATGACCAGGGACACGGTTCCCATGTTATGGGTACGATTGCAGCAAGAAAAAATGAGGTTGGTATTCGAGGGATTGCACTCAACGCGAAGTTGATTCCGGTGAGGGTTTTGAAGTCTTCCCCAAAAGAAGCACTCAGTCTAATGAACAGTGATGATGCTGCCCGAGATACACTCTCTGACGGCGAGGATTTACCTAGCCCCAATGAGTCAGAGCTTCCGCCGGCAGAGGTTGATCCTGACGTCTTTGCTCGAGGTATGCTTTACGCCCTCATAGAGAAAGCAGACATCATAAATATGTCTCTAGGTTGGCCGCCAGGTGCGGATTCTCCCTTGATGAGAAAATTGATTGATCTAGCACACAAACAGAAGAGACCTCCTTTAATAGTAGCTGCGGCGGGCAACGATTCGACGGATGGATTAATTCTTCCTTGTTCCTATAGTGGAGTTATTTGCGTGGCCGCACATGGGGTAGATGGCGGACTCACTCACTTTTCTAATTTCGGATCTGGCGTAGAGGTAGCAGCACCGGGACAAAGTATATTATCTACGTGGCCTATGAGCTTAAGAAACCGAATCTATACCGATCAACCAGGTTGGGAGTTTAAGTCAGGTACGTCAATGGCAGCTCCCGCAGTGGCCTCTGCGCTGGCGGTGCTTTTAGGTAAGGGGTTTTCACCATATGAATCAGTTGCTCGTCTATATGCAGGTGTTCGGCCAACAAAACCGTTTCGATGGTCACAGAGAGACGATCAAAACAGAAGTGTCGTGTTTGGAAATATAGACATAACTGCAAGCCTTCGTGCTAAGCCGCGACCGATTATTGTAAGGGCAAATAAAACTCCAAAGCTTACCGGTTTTGTAGCTCGCCAAAATATTAAAACGTCGATTGAGCTAAAAAATCTATGGGCGAGTGCCAAAGATATCACTTTGCAAATTCAAATTCCTCAAAGGTACGGCGACGAGTTCGAAGTGATTTCGCCGCGCGAGTCCGTACTGATTTCTCAATGGGATTCGCTTGAAACGATCGAAAAGTCGATAGAAATCCGGCCGAAATCTGAGAGAGTAACAGGCGAATTTGAAGTGGAAGTGAGAGTATTCGCAGAGAACATTGATGAAACCCTTTATATGCCAGTGAATCTTGTTGTCCCAGTTGATCGAGTAAAGGGTGCGGCCGGGATCGTAAACATTCCTATCGTCGGCCCAAATCAAGAGGACTTCTCTCTTGATTTAACGCCTAGGTCTGTTGTCTCTATGGATAAAGGCTCCACCGGAGAATTTTTCTTTGTAAAGAAATCTGAGCAGAACCCCAGCGCAACCGACTTTCTGATTGTCAGAAGGCAAGAAAGTCCTCGGCTCGTTTACCAAGTACAAGAGGCCGGGCAAATTTCGAATCCCGTCGCGGACTTAAATATGTTAGTGAAGGGTCCCTTTAAGGATTCGATCAACTATGTCGCTGTTTTCAGGAATCGCAAAACCAACGACCATATTCGAGGAACTACGGAGTTTATTTTGTTGGGTTCTGATCTTCAGCCACTTGAATGGTCAGTCGGTGTAACAAAGCTTCAACATGTTAACGAAAAAGCCACATTGTCGATAGATTTTCAGTGGATGAAAAAGGATGGCTTGCTGTTACCGACTTGGGTGGGAATTGGAGTTGTACCCGATGTAGAAAAACCGGGATTTGATCCGTGGAATCTGACGCCTCAAGACCCTCGGCAACTGCGATTATATTATTTGTCGCCCAAAGGATTGAGAAGCGTAGATGCGCCTGATGACTTTACATTCATTCAAGCTCTGCCGAGCGACCGAGCTTCTGATGGTGTTGTGAGAGTGGTTATGGCAGCCGGTGGCGGCTTTGATGCCGATTTTTACATCGCGGAGATTTCTGAAGGTCAAATTGATGCAATGGAGAGATTAACAGTTAAGCCGTATCATTCCTTTGTAAACTTGCAGCCGCAAATGACGTTAGACCTCAATGATGATGGTGGGGCGCAAAATCGCTCAATTGCCTTTGGCGGTCCGGCGGCTTTAAGTTCTTTGAGAGTGAGTTTGTTGGACCCCGTACACCATTCGGGAAGCAGTTTTCGAATCGATGCATTCGACAAGTATGATGCACTTCGAAGGTTGGCAGGTGTTTACACTTCAAACACGTCCCAATATGTAGTGGCGCAGAGTCAGTATGATCTCTATTTTTATGACTTGCTTGCAGGCAAATCAGCTCGAACGAGTCTTAAAAGATTTAGTTTTTTAGCGGGTTACCTTTTTGACAGCTTCTTTTATCCGGTCACTTTGCGTGATCCTGATCTTAAGAATGCTCAGGCGGCTGTTTACATTCCAGGTGGTTTCGGAGTGACACCAAACAGTGAGTTGTTAGCGGTCAAAAAGACAGAAGAGGGCTATGCTTTCACCCGACCTGCAAAGTTTAGATACCTTTTGCCACAAGGGTGCACAGAGCTTGATGCACAGAATCGTGAGCGTAGAAGGCAATACACTCTTATGTATTTCTGCGGAGACAGATTTTTCGAAGCGGCACTCACTTGGTAGTGGTGTCACTTTGTTTGGCATGTTCGTTGCTCTGTGTGGATGCGGAGATCGAAAAACAAAAAAGGGGGAACAATGAGAAAATCAGTTTTAGTGAAAGCGCTTGCGCTATTGGGATTGGCTGCTTGTAACGGCGGCGGCGGTACAGTTGTAGTGAGTGGTGGAGCCGGCGGTGGCGGCCCAATATATTACGAGGCTCTTTGGTATGACGTATACGGAAGTCCTTGCACCCAGCTACAAGCCGAATGCACTTATGTAGATAACTACAGCGACCTAAAGGCAATGTGGGAATTAGATCCATTCTACAGCCCATTTGAGGAGCCTATCTTCGACACTGTCTATGACACCGACTATGGTTACTATGTCGATGCATGGGGCTTTTATGGCGTGAACGGTGTTTTCTATGATTACTACACTGGCCGAGCTATCAACGAAGGTAACCAATCTGGCCGAGACATTCTTGCAGATGAGGGCGTTCGTGAGTCAGACGTGATCGAGAAAGCGGGCGAGGCATTTGCAGCGAAGTATGCTTTAGATGCTGAGACCGGTGTTAAGGTGGCACGCACAATGAACGACTGGAATAAACTAGCGAAGAGTCGTTCTCGAACAGCCGAAGACGTTGCAGACTTCACAAAGAGGCTTTACGGCGTTGATGTAAATGCGTTTATGGATGCAATTCAGACTGGGGAGCAAGCATCTCTTGATAACATGCTTCAGGCTGCAGCGGAGAGCTGGAATACTTCTTCAGAAAACATGAGAAGAATTTTGGGCTCTGTTTATGCTCAGGCTCAAAAACAGTAAGTAAGTTTTCGCAGATTTAATAGCTTCGCAGATAGCAGAGGGAGTGGGATCTCCCTCTGCGTTTTCGTTTAAACCGACTTCTTGCTACGTAGACGCCCGCAGCGTCAAATGGATATGTTCTAGTGACAAACGAGAATTTATTTCGATTGCAATTACCGTCCGTATGCCAGGTCCATGTAAAGCCTCTAGATTCGAAGTAAGTTTTTTCTCCTAACTAAAGTTCGACTTTCGCAAAAATTTGTAGGCGTCAGCGACAAAGTTGCCTTGCCAAAAAATAACTTGCAGTAAAAAGTTTTATTCGAAAAAGCATTTAGTTAGACACTTTGCTGGTGACAGCAAGTTAAATATTTAGTAGTTAGCTTTTGGGCGAGGGAACAAAAACTAAATAGGGGGAATAATGAAGAAAGTTAAACTTTTGTTGGCGGCCATTGGGCTTTGGGGACTTGCTGGATGTGGCGGCTCCGGAAGCACAGCTTATTTCACGCACACTTGGTACACTGTATACGGCAGCTCTTGTGGCAATCTCAAACCAGGCTGCACTTACGTTGACTGGTTTACTAGCGCAAAGGCTCAGTGGTGGGATGATCCCAGTTACAGTATGTTTAGATCGCCCGAGTGGGCAATTGTTTTCGACACCGACCTTGGTTTTTACGTAGATGCTTTTGGATACTGGGGTTTCAACGGTGTGTTCTATGATTACTATTCGGAGCGCGCTATCAATGAAGGTGCAGGTGAAGTCTCAAGAGACGTGTTGGCGATCGAAGGCAACCGCGAAGAAGACATGATTGAAGTTGCTGGAAAAGACTATGCAAAGCGATACCAGTTGGCTGATGAAACTGGAATGCGAGTTGCGCGTGTGATGAACGATTGGAATAAAATCGGAAAGAGTCGATCGCGAACTGATGCTGATGTCGCAGATTTCACTCAAAGACTTTATGGTGTAGATCTTAATGAAGTTAATTCTGCATTCACTGAAGGTGATCAGGCTAGTCAAGAAGAGCTTCTTTCAAAAGCGGCTCAAACTTGGAACACTTCAGCCGAGAACATGAGAAAGATTCTTTCTCATACTTACCAAGCGGTTAACCAATAATTTCTAAAGTAAAAAAAGAAAGGGATCGGAACTTCCGATCCCTTTTGATTAGGCAAATCCGATCTTTCACAGATAGACTGCCGTCTCTTTTCACGGCCAAAGGCTAGTGATTGCTCACTCCTTCAGCCGTGAGATTACTACAGAATTGATTCATCCCACCACCTCCTCTCGCGGCCTAAGAAGACCTGACTTCATTGTAAATCAGATGCATAACTGAGCCAATCGAAACTATCACCGGAAGGATTTCAAAAAAGTGAGTGCAATGAAAATAGCTATATTGACTGGTGGCGGAGATGCCCCTGGACTAAACGGAATCATAGAAGCGGCCGGAAAGACCCTTTTAAGACAAGGGCATCAGGTCTACGGAATCCTCAACGGATTTGAGGGTATATTTAACTCTCGTATTATTGAACTCAATGAGGGAAATCTCGAAGGCCTTCATGCGAAGGCTGGCACTCTGCTGGGTTCAAGCAATCGCACAGGCACTCAAGACAGAGAAAAAGAATTCCTAGATAAATATAAAGAGCTAGATCTTAACGGTTTACTTGTCGCAGGTGGAGACGGAACATTCGCTGGCTTAAAAGCTTTTCGCGAGCAAATACCGATCATCGGTGCTCCCAAAACAATCGACAATGATATCCCCGGCACCGACATTTCGTTTGGCTACGATACGGCATGCACAGTGGTTGCCGAGTCAGCAGACGCTTTGCGAGCGACGGCGGATGCTCACAGCCGAATAATGATTGTTGAAGTTATGGGACGAACCGCAGGATGGATTGCACTTGGTGGCGGCATAGCCTCCCAGTCAGAAGTGATTTTACTCCCAGAGCGCCCATTTGATTTTCAAGCCCTTTGCAAATTTTTAAACGATAAAAAAGCCAAAGGCCGAAAAGGCCTCATCATAGTAGTTGCCGAAGGAGCCTCAGAGAAAAACTCAAAACCCGAAGTCGCTTTCGAAGTAGAAGGCTCTCCGCAGTCTGAAAGGTATGGAGGAATTGCTGAGCTACTTGCAAGGAGAATAGAAAGAGAAACTGCGTGGGAGAGTCGGCATGTGGTTTTAGGTCACCTTCAGCGCAGCCGTCCACCAACAACTACAGATAGGTTCTTAACGATCGCAATGGGAGTCGAAATGGCAAGGATGGTAGCCGAAGGCGACTGGAACAGAGCAGTTGTTTATAAAGATGGTCGCGTGCGTAGAGACTCAATAGATGTTTTTATGACAGGCGCAAGACTCGTACCGGATGATCATCGATGGGTGGGGATGGCCCAAGCTCTCGGCCTCTACATTTAAAGAATTGTAGCCTCATTGCTACAGCTTTAGCTAGTTAGGCTGATTGCCAATTCACATTATGGCGGTCAGAAAAAATCAAAGAACCTACTGGGCAATCTGCGGTTTAGTGAAGATATTATTCGTCAAGCAATGTGTTAAAAACGCATCACTATGGTAAATTTGCTTAGCTGACAACCACCTTGTACTTGGATATCGTTTTGAAAAGTTAAACGCAAGTATCTCTTCGTAAGGAGATGCCTAACAGGAGGTCAAATGAAACGTCTATTACTCGTTGCCATTTCAAGTGCTTTGTTTGGTTGTTCTTCGAATCCACACAAAGCAGAAGAGATCGACACCGAAATGGAGCGGTCCCAAGAGGTTTCTGGAGAAAACGTCGGAACAAAAGACGGTAAAATGATTGTTCAGCGAAAGCAGTTAATTTCTGAAGAGCTTCGAAAACTACAGTACGAAGTTTATGCACTCGACGATCATGTCTACGGCAACCGCAAGTTCGGCTCTAAAGGCCTCTATGGAGTATTAAAAGATTGCCGGGTAAAACTTTCTGATAAAACCAATGGTGGCGATGGCAAGCTTAGATGGATGGAGCCTCTTGAAAGAGTCACTGACAAAGAAACAGAGTTTAAAATTGGCGTGGACGAGAACGACCAGCTTGTAGCCGTAAGTGAAGAATACTTACTCGATCGTATTAAGAGATTTAAAGAGTACAAAGCTGTCTTGATGAAAAGGCAGGATGAATTTGAAGAGAAAATTGATATTTGCAAAGCCGAAGCCCGCTCAATGCAGCATGACGTTAAGGCAGCGAAAACTCCAGCAGCGGAGTAGGAGAGTGAATATGTTAGTATCAAATAAATTGGTATTCGTTCCAATAGCGGCGATCCTTATGGGCGTTGTTGGATGCTCCTCAAGATCTGTATTGCCGGACGTCGAAGAAGTTCGGGTTAGCCGCGAAGCACCTGATCCGGAATGTGTCAGCCTTGGTAAAGTCAGCGGAAAGTCTTTTAAGGTAAAAGCTACCGAAGAAGATGCAATGGCTGACCTCAAGAACACCGTTGTTCGTAAGGGTGGAAATTTCGTACAGGTTAAGGAGTATTCGAATTCGGGGGCGACTGTTACCGGTGAAGCCTTCGAATGCCCCTGATTCGCGCTTGAAAATCTGTCATCTGCTGCGTTCTCGCTTCAAAATCTTCCTCCGACGTATATGTCATACGCCTGCGGTCGATTTTGAAGCTGCGGCCTTGCATC
>PEZS01000003.1:55484-75085 GCA_002778785.1 Bdellovibrionales bacterium CG10_big_fil_rev_8_21_14_0_10_45_34
CAAAATCTTCCTCCGACGTATATGTCATACGCCTGCGGTCGATTTTGAAGCTGCGGCCTTGCATCCGCCAAATTTTGAACCGCGAATTTGTAGGGCGTTGGCGGCGAATATAGCGAATAAAGGAGTAAGCACGATGATGGCCCAATCAAACATAGAGACTGCACTTAGAGAAAGTACCTTTTGAGTTGCTGGAAGGCTTACACAAAGGACGATCAGTCCAAAACAAAATGCGACAGAGAGCAGCGCAGTGGGGCTTTTAATGATGTCGTTGTTCCATAAGGCACGCCTTTGTGTGCGAAAAGTGTAAATATGAAACAATTGCGCAGAGGCCAATGTCAGAAACGCCATAGTTCGAGCTCGCATATCATCGTATTCAAGTATGTAGTGCGAATAGTAGTAAACACCTAAACAGATGCCACTAATGATCAAGCCGTACTTAACTATTACCTGCCACTGAGCTTTTTGAAGTAGGCTCGCTCTCATATGAGGTTGAGACGTGGCAAGATCGCCTCTTGAAGCGGGACTACCAAGTGCCAAAGCAATTGCGGGGAATACATCGGTGACGAGATTCAAAAAAAGTATCTGCATGGCAGTTAAAGGTGGATTTCCTGTAATCAAGGACGTCAGACCGACAACCAAAACTTCACTGAGATTACATGACAGCAAGTAGGTGACTGCGCGACGGATATTGTGAAAAATATTTCGTCCCTCGGCGACAGCGTCGACAATTGTTTCAAATCGATCGTCCTTTAGAACGATATCAGAAACCTCTTGAGCCACCTGAGTGCCCCTAATGCCCATGGCAATACCCACATCAGCTTTCTTCAAGGCGGGGGCGTCATTGACCCCATCTCCCGTCATTGCAACGACTTCGCCCATTTGCTGAAGTGCTTCGACAAGACGAAGCTTGTTTTCTGGACTCACGCGAGCAAACACAACTGCGGACTCGAATTTTTCTTTTGTACTTTTTTCGGAGAGTTCTTCTGATAGTTCTCTTCCTGTAACCACAATACTTTCGCTGTTAGCAATTCCCAATTCTTTCGCGATGGAGTGGGCCGTGGCGGGCTGATCTCCACTTGCCATCACAATTCGAATACCTGCCGACTGGCAAAGTTCAATGGTACTCTTCACCCCTTTGCGGGGAGGGTCTACTAACCCAACTAGCCCAAGCATAGTGAGCGACGAAAAAGCAGAGTCGTTCACATCCTGCACTTCCTTCTGAGCAAAACCAATGACGCGTAACCCACGCCCAGCTATCTCCAAATTCATGCGTGACCAAAAGTCTTTTCCTTCGGCGTTGAGATTCGCCCTTTCAATTAAAAATTCTGGAGCCCCTTTTACTGTTACAAAGTAGTTCTCGTTCTGCCGGTGAAAGGTCGCCATCATCTTGGTTTTTGACTGAAACGGAATTTCGCGGGCTCGCGCATACTGCTGACAGACAGTTTGCTGCAAAACCGACTTCTCTTTTAAGTACCTAAGTAGTCCGAGTTCAAGAGTATCCCCTGTTTTTGTAGAAAGATCGGAGTTGTTGTTGAGCGCCATAGCACGAAGCAGGAGTTCACGGTCCTCTTCTCTAGCAAGAAAAACTTCTTGCACATCCATACGGCCTTCAGTGAGAGTTCCCGTTTTGTCTGTGACTATCGACGAAGTTGCACCAAGAGTCTCAATAGAAGAAAGCCGGTTAACAAGCGCATTCTTTTTTGCCATTCGCGAAACTCCACGAGCTAGCGCGATAGTACCAATAATGGGCAAACTCTCGGGTATTGTTGCTATCGCCAAAGCAATAGATGTCTTGATCATCAGCACCATGTCGGATTCTCTAATAAAACTGACTAAGACCATCGCCCCTGCGAACAAAGCTGAAACCCACATCAGCGTCTTGCCTAGCTGACTCAGTCGTTTTTCTAAAGGTGTGACTTCTTCATCAGCACTCTGGGTGAGCTTTGCGATGTGACCAAGCTTCGTATTCATCCCAGTCTTAGTGGTCTGCAAAAGTGCCCAACCGGTAACTATGTGGCTTCCGGTATAAACGACAGTTTCTTGGTCGCTTGAACCTCCGATATCAGAGGCGTGCTTGGTGACGGGCACCGACTCACCGGTTAATGAAGACTCATCCACACTTAAGTCAACCGATTCTAAAAGAACTCCATCTGCTGGTACCAGTTCACCCATTCGGACATAAACCAGATCATCTGGAACAATCGCAGAAGTTGGGATTTTTTGGGTTTTCGAATCGCGGAGAACTTGCGAGTACTTTTGAGTCAAATTCTTAAGCGAATGAAGTGCAATCAGGGCCCGCTTCTCCATCGCAAAACCGATGAGGGTATTGAGGACGAGCACAAGCAGAACTGCCGCCGCCTCTACAAAATCCTGATTTATTGCCGAAAAGAGGGCCGCCAAAAATAGCAAGACAACAACAACATTCTTTAGCTGCCTGGCAACGAGTTCAAAATTACTCGGGGGCGGAGCAGATACAATTTGATTAGGTCCAAATGTCTGGAGTCTGTGCTCGGCTTCGGATTCGCTAAGGCCTACGTGGTTAGAATTTGCCATTTTCTAAAACATCGGTGCAACAGAACATTCATTGTTTCTCGAAACAACTTCGTTGGATTTCTCTAGGCTATGCCCCAAATCTTGTTTTGCACTTTTCTCTAGATTCCGCTCTACAGAAGCGCCAGTTCTGTTATCATTGACTTCACCACTTTTGTTCAACCCAGACTTAGCAATTTCCTCTTGAATCTCTGAAGATGCAGTAAGCTGGTCTTGAACCTGACTACCAGTTGGTGAGCTGCGAGGAGACTCTAACTGTGGCTCAGCGGCAGCGGACATTTGAGGTTCAGCGGGGTCAGCAACCCTATTTTTCTTTGTTTGTTCGTCTTCAGATATCTCTTTTGCTGCGCTGACAATATTTCGAAACTCTTTGTCTTCGTTCGCATCTTGCCAGCTAACCCGCCTCTGTGAACACTCCACCACAAGATACTTCTGATACTTCTTCGATTTAATGGTAAATCCGACTGCAAACTTATCTTTAAGGTTTAGAGGCAAAACCGAATCACTCACATCGATAGGGTCCTGCAGTTCATCATCTACCAAAAATTTAAATGATTGGGTGTCGAAAACTGCAACCTGTCTCTTGTAAGAGTTAGTTGAGTTAGACACTCCCAAGATCAAAGAGTGATCGCTTGTCGCAAAATAATCTCTTCCTGGAATTTCGTAAATCTCTCCGTTGGGGTTTACAAAATATCCACGAAAACGGTCCTTGTCGTTAATTCTAAGAAAGTATCCACTTGCCCACTGGACAAATTTAACTTCAGGGCTACCATTCTTGCCGTCAGCCAGGGTCTCTACCTTTTCACTAAGAAGTCGTCTGCCGCTTCGAGTTTTAAGACTAAACAGGTGGTACCCAGGTAGGTTCGAATACATTCTTACTTCAATTCCAATCTTGCCAAACTTATAGTTTTCTTTGACCGATTTTCTCACTGTTTTTGCGATGAGCGGGTCACTTGAGTAGGCGGTGGGCGCGTAATAAATAGATGCGCACAAACTAGCCACAGCCAAACAGCGACCAATGCAAATAGAACGACGCCCTACTCGACATGAGAACGCTCGAAGCAACTGAATACCAAAAGAGAAAGTACGAGATTTCATATTTAGCCTTTCTCGTTGATTTCTATTGGGAGCCTTCTATTCTCCTAAGTTCAATTGAAAATGTCTAGATAAGAGTTTCGCACCAAGAGCGTCTACTTTTTCTTAGGCTGCATGTTTTGTTTAAGGATTCTTTTGCGCATTCGAAACGACTTCGGCGTCACTTCAACAAGTTCATCGTCTCGGATCCATTCGAGAGCCTGTTCGAGCGAAAATTGCAAAGGTGGTCTGAGCTGAATCATTTCATCTGTTCCTGAAGCACGCACATTGGTGAGTTTCTTTTCTCTACAGCAGTTAACCCAAAGGTCGTTATCGCGACTGTGTTCGCCAATGACCATACCCTCATAGACGGGAACATTGGGTCCCACAAATAACTTTCCACGAGGCTCAAGGCCAAAAAGTCCATAGGTCACAGTATCACCTAGACGGTCAGACACAATTGCCCCGCTAGTCCTTTCAGGGGTCTCGCCTCGAAACGGACCGTATTCCAAAAACAAACTGTTTAAGATACCTGTGCCGCGCGTGATAGTTAAAAAATTGGAGCGAAAACCAATAAGTCCGCGGGCCGGTATATCATACTCAAGTCGCACTCTTCCTGAGCCTTTATTAACCATGTTCCGCATAACGCCTTTTCTTTGATGCATGAGTTCCGACACGGCTCCAAAATGTTCTTCAGGGATATCAACCGAAGCGAGCTCAATGGGCTCCATCGTTTCACCGTTGATCACTTTAAGAACCGCGGTAGGTTTTCCAACGGCAAGCTCGAAGCCTTCGCGCCGGATTGTTTCTATAAGTACCGACAACTGAAGCTCTCCGCGACCATAAACTTTAAAAGTGTCTGAAGAGCCGGTTTCTTCAAATCGAATAGAAACATTTCGTTGAGTTTCTTTAAAAAGCCGATCAATCATCTCTCGAGAAAGCAAAACTTTACCTTCTTTGCCGGCATAAGGAGAAGTATTTACGATAAACGACATATGAACGGCAGGAGGTTCGATAGTTATTCTTTTCTGAATTACCGGCGTTTCAATGTTGGTTACTGTATCACCAATGTTGACATCCTCAATTCCAGCGAGAATGGCAATGTCCCCAGCCATGACTTTGTCAGCGCGAACTTGATTGAGCCCTTCAAAAACCATGACGTCCTGAAGTCGGAGCTGCTGTTTTTTGTCGCCTTCGCCGACGACAAGGATTCGCTCGTTTTGATGTAGAATTCCTTGCAGGACTCGGCCGATAGCTAAACGCCCCAGGAAGTCTGAATGACCCACGTTGCTCACTAAAAGCGAAAGAGGCGCATCCTCTGAAAAATTGGGTGAAGGCACTTCTTGCAAGATAGTTTCAAAAAGATCTGACAAGTCACCTTTTGCATCTTTTACGGTCGACAGATCAGGAAGCTCCTTGAAGGCGATGCCATTTCTGGCCACGCAGTATACCATTTTGTAATTCATTTGTTCGTCGGTAGCTTCTAAGTCGATAAACAAATCGAAAATCTCGTTTTCAACTTCCTGTACGCGCGCGTCAGGCCGATCGATTTTATTGATAACAACTATAATTTTCAGGTTTTGATCCAGGGCTTTACGCAAGACGAACCGAGTCTGAGGGAGAGGGCCCTCCGAAGCATCGACGAGCAGACAGGCTCCATCAACCATTCCAAGAATTCGCTCCACTTCGCCGCCGAAGTCAGCGTGTCCTGGGGTGTCCACGATATTGGTTTTTACGCCTTTGTAAGAGTAAGAGCAGTTTTTTGCCTGAATAGTGATGCCGCGCTCTCGCTCTTGGTCCATCGAATCCATGACACGATCTTGAACATGCTCGTTGGAGCGAAAAACGCCTCCCTGCTTAAGCATGGCATCTACTAAGGTTGTCTTTCCGTGATCGACGTGAGCAATAATCGCAATATTCCTGATATCCATTGTCTTCCCTGTTTTTAGATTCGTAGCCTTGAAAGAGATACCGAAGTCTTGGTCGGAGCGCAACTCGCGAATCGCGTTTTCGAGGGTTCTAGGGTGTGTTTATGAGAATAAACTTAAAGACTAACAGCTTTAGGGAATCTAGGGTTACGACTTGGCCGGGGAGAATTGAGGCACACACCCCGTGTGTCGAAAGGGATATCCCACCGAGTTCTGAAAAAATCGGAAATCGAGTTTCTGCCCTTTTATGTTCTCCAAAACTTGCTCTTTCGTCTCAGCCTTGTCCATGACAGTTTTCCAAGAGGCTATTTGCCGAGGGTGATGCAAATCACTACTTGCAATCATTGGCAGCCGCGCGTGCTGCACTTCATGGAACAAGTGTTTACCGCTGGCGACCTCCCAGGCATCGAACAAGTTCTTGTAATGCTCGAGTTTATCCCAGAGATGAAATGTTTGTTTTTCTATCTTTCGTGTCCACACTGGGTGAGCTGCAATAGAGATGGCGCCCTGTTCACGAATTTCCATAAGAATTTCATCAACGCTTTGATTGGCGGATATAAACTTCCGAGCGCCCAAGGCTACGATATGGGCAGATCTATGGTTTGAAATTGAGTTCTTAGTCACTTCAAAACCCGGTAGAACCAACATGTTGAATTTCTTCAAAGCACGCTCGCCTTCGGAGTCTATTTCTTCAATGTAAGAGTTAAAGGAATCTTCGGTGAGAGTCCTGCTTAAATAATGGGCAGATCTACCTAAAAAAGAATTGGTTTCACACAAATGATCGGTGATAGCGATGGCTTTAAAACCGAGGTTTCCATAGAGGTCAACGAGCTGGGCAATAGAAAGTTGCCCATCGCTGTAGGTGGAGTGGATGTGAAAATCTCCAAGAACCATCTGAGTTTTCCTCTCAGTGCGTTTTTGACTGTAGCTTGGTCATATCACCAACGGTCAAAATTCCATTTTATGTATTTAGCCAATAACAATATGTTAGCGCTATTCGGGCCGGTTTTGCTTTAGGAGTGAGTGTGGCCTGAGTCAGGTTAGCAGTCAGAAAATGTTAAGTTCTGGTTAAGAAGAGTATTTAGAGTGCCAGTGGCGGTTTACTCAGTGTCGAGCGGTTTATGATCCAAAGAAGAAGGCTCACGTCGAAATTCTACGGAAAGGATTTTACCGTTGACGGCACTTACTAAAACCTCACGTCTCGAGCCATTTCTGTTCCCGGATGAATCTGCTGACTTCGCTAGGTAGGCTTTTACGGCTGATCCCGACGGATCTACAAAAAGCCAGGTGTGACTGTCGACCTGAGGGCTTTCGCTATCAAGTAGTTTTGGTACTTCCGCGGCAGTCAGCTTTGTCTCGTTAAAAACAGAGCGAACAGTTTTCAATTCATTCAGTATAGAGTAAACCGTGCCATTACTATTGTGAACGTAAAGGGCCAGATAACTGTTGTAGAAGGCGTCATCGTTCACGGCCTGAAAGATTCGGTATATTTTGGTGCCTTCTGTGAGTGGCTCCGACAAAACCTCGCTGTGTAACTGATTCGGTGGAAGACCAAAGAAAGGGCTAATCGCGCGCGCAAATGTGAGAGCCGTTCGATTGTCGTGAATCCCCGCCTCAATTTTTCCCCCGAATATGGAAGTTAGCCCACCTTGGTGATTGCGTAGGATCTGCCAGCTCGAACTTGGATCCAATCTTTGTATGTAAGCATGGAGCTCAGGAATACTCTGAGGATTTCGCCAGTGAGCTTGAAAAGAAGGTTGGTGAATTACGCCCTTCTTATCTTTTTTGTTTACGGAATCTCGTCGAGCCAGAGGCCAGGCAAAGAACAAAAAGAATACGGCAATTACTAGTGCGACGCGAAAGGATAACATAGGCTTTGAACTCGTGCGTTAGGTTAAATCTCTTAATTAAGTATCGGCGGATTTCTATTGTATGACTAGGAAGTCATTTTCTTTTGGACCCGAGTCTGAAATGTGGCAAAGAAACTTCAGAAAAAGCGAGCGCAAATATGCATTGGACACAACTTTTAGGAGTCATTGAGACCTTAGTCTTAGTAACTTTGCTAGGTCTTTCGGTCTGGTCAGTAACCGTAATTATAGATCGCAGACGGTTTCTTAAGGCTTATCTCTCGGATGAGAGTGTGGCCGAACTGAGAGGCGTCATTAAGGGTGGAAAGCCGGGAGCGTCAGCCCTTCTCAAATCAAAAGCTATTTGCGCTGCTTTAGAAGCGGCAAAAGACTCAAGAATGAGCGACACGAAGAAAATGCGACTCATTAAAGAACAACTTGTCGAGTTTAAGTTAGAAACAGAAAAGGGATTGGCTGTTTTGGCCACCTTGGGGGCGAATGCACCTTTTATTGGACTTTTTGGTACGGTCTTGGGAGTGGTTCGAGCCTTTTCGAAGTTAGGCGAGGCGAGTTCAAGTGGAACCGCCTCAGTTATGACAGCAATTTCGATGGCTTTGATCGCCACCGCAGCGGGTTTGTTCGTCGCGATCCCTGCGGTTGCTGCGTACAACGTTTTCGCAAAGAAGATTCGTGTAGCGCTTCTTCAAATTCAAACTTCTTTAGAAGCAGGAATCGATTAAAGTTTTTTCGAGGTGACTATGGCATCCCAAGCAGAAGATTTCGATCAGGATGAAAACCTACTCTCGCAGATCAATGTGACACCTTTTGTAGATGTCGTTCTCGTGTTGCTGGTGATTTTTATGGTTACCGCTCCCATGTTGGCCAGAGAGGCGCTTGAGCTCAGTTTGCCAAAGGCCGGTTCAGGACAAGAAAAGCCTACTCAAACACTGGCCGTGGCTATCAATAGAAACGGACAGATTCTCGTAGATGGTTTAGCTGTTTCAGAATCAGAACTTGCTGGCGAATTGAGCGCTCGTGCTCAGGGTATTGCTGGCGTCGTCGTCAGCGCCGACAAACAGATAGACTATGGCCTCTTTGTTAAGGTTGTTGATTTGATCAAGTCTTCTGGGATCGAAAAATTGGCAATTGAAGTATTGCGCGAGAATAGAGAGTAGGGGCGTTTTTTTGGTGTTCGCTGGCAATTTCACACGAGACTACTTAGGGGTTGTTGCCAACTCATCTTCTTGCTTTTCCACACTAGTTTGTAAGAAATGGCAACAGCCTTATGGAAAAGCGACGAGGTCAGTTTGAAATCCCAAAGTTTGTCTCGAGCCTCATTTGGACTTGTTCAGCGTCCTCTGAGTTTGTCGTTAATAGTCCATTTCGGTTTCGCATTGTTTGTAGGTGCATTGATCAATTCTCAGTTCCGTTCGTCTAAAAGCCAAGTTGAACTAACGGTCTTCTATCCCGAGCAAGCCATAAAGTCGCCGGTGATCGAGCAAATTCAGGCGAGAAGTGCTCCGAAAGTTGACCCTAAAAAGTCAGTCTATGGGTTAAGTCGAAAGGCCATCACAGAAGATCAAAGTGACGTCACGACAAAGCAGGGCAATACTCTTGCTAAACAGAGAGACGAAAAAGTTTTAAATGAAGACGATCCTGATTCGCTTCCGATCCCAACGGACGAATATCTCTTGACCCAGATGCCTGTCGTGAAAAGAGAAGTAAGAGCAAGATATCCCGATGAAGCTCGACGAAACAGGGTAGAGGGAGCCGTGGTGTTAGATGTGCTCATCGATCGTGCCGGACTTGTGCGAGAGGCGAGAGTGCTCGAAGGACTTGGTTATGGAACCGAAGCCGCAGCCCTTGAGGCGATAAGGCAGTTTGAGTTTTCACCCGGAATGATGGGTGAAAAATCTGTCGCTGTTCGGATCAGGTATCTTTACCGGTTTGTATTGGAGTAAGACATGAAATTTTTTGATCTGCCGAAATGGCTCCTTTGTTTCTCTTTTTCGGCTCGCCTGTCTTTTCTCGCTAGCCTGAGCGTTTTGGTGGTGATGGACTTTTCTCAGGCTCTCGCTGAGACTCTCGAAGGTGATGAAGTGCCCGCAGAAGTCACTTTTCAGTTTTCTGGTTATTTGAAAGAAAAGGGCACCAAAAAGCCCTTAGAGTCACAGAATATTTATTTGTTACCGAAAAAGCTTAAGGCCACAACGGATAAGAGCGGTTTTTTTGTGATTCCGAATGCACCTTCAGGAAAGTTTGAGATCGTGGTTCGGGTTGCTAATTTTGAATCTTACAATGAGAGTTTTGATCTCAATCAAGATTCAGAAGTTACTATTTATATCGAAAAGTCCCAGTACATTTCTTTTGAATCAACTGTGGTCGGGCAGGCCGATCGAGATCGAACGAGTAGAAGTTTAAAAACTGAGGAGTTTCTTAAGTTGCCGGGTGGCGGAGACGGAGACCCAGTAAAGGCGATACAAAACTTACCCGGCGTTAATAGGCAAGTAGGATTTAGCTCGCAGATAGTTATTCAGGGCTCTGAACCAAAAGACACCTCATATGTTTTAGAGGAGCATGAGATACCTTTGGTTTTTCACTTCGGCGGGTTGACGTCGGTTTTTTTTCCAGAAGCCGTGAGCGAGGTTGAATATCTTTCGGCTGGCTATGAAGCCAATTACGGCAGAGCAATGGGTGGTCTTGTAGGCTTAAAGGTAAGAAAGCCGCGCTCAGACCGATTTCACGCACTTGCTTATGTTGATACGGCTAAATCGGGCTTGCTATTAGAAACTCCCTTAGATGATAGATCTTCTATTATGGTTGGAGGGCGATACAGCTACATCGGAGAAGTAGTTAGAGCCGTTCTTGAAGATTCAGAAGGCGATCTTGATCTCACGGTCGCGCCCACTTTCGGTGATGTGATGGCGGTTTACGATCGGGACTTCTACGATGGGTGGAGTCTACATTGGGTGAATCTTTACTCTTTTGATCGACTGGCCTTTTTACTCGCCCAGCCAAGTGAGATGGACCCTACCATCAGAGGAGATTTCGAGAATCAAACGAGCTTTTATCGGCTAATACCTAAGGTGACCAAAGAGTGGGGCGAGGCTCGATCGAATTTGTCTTTAGGTTACGGGAAGGACTGGATTTTCTTTAAAAGCTCTAGCAATTATTTTTCTTTGGGTTCGACCAATTTTACAGCTCGAGGCGATCACAGGTGGAAGCCATCTTCGAGTTGGACATCTACAATGGGATTCGACAATCAGTACGTTTGGGCTTCCGTGAATGTGAGTTTGCCCACGAACACATCACGCGGCGGGGTTTCGTCTCCACTGGCATCGGAAATGATAAACAGAGACATAACACTTAAGTCAAATCTGCTTGGCCTTTATTGGAAGAACAATTTTTCACTCTCAGATCAGTTTGAAATATCTCCGCAGGTGCGTTTCGATCGCTACTCAGTGACTAAAGAAAACCTTTTTTCGCCAAGATTCACAGCAGCCTATAGCTTGGCGAGTGCCTCGAAAATTGTACTTGCCAGCGGTATTTACTATCAGCCCCCAGAACCTCAAGAAACAGACACGGGATTTGGTAACCCAGATCTAAAATCTCCGAATGCAAAACATGTTGCCATCTACTATGAAACAGATTTTAGAAAAGGAGCTACGGATGGTTGGGAGCTCAGAGCGGGGCCCTATTATCGACTCTTCAACGATTCGGTTGCAAACTCAAGTAGCTATGTTGTGAGAGATGGCGCTCTCACCCCCGAGCGCTATAACAATTCCGGGGGAGGAAGTGCCTATGGGCTGGAGACACTCCTGCAGCTTTCGGGTGACCCTTTTTCGGGTTGGCTTTCTTACACTGTTTCGCGAAGTGAGCGATTTGACAATGGCGGGCCAGTCTTTCCAGCGAGATTTGACCAGACTCACAATTTGAATCTTCTTGCGTCCTATAATCTCGGAAGAAAGTGGCTCCTATCGGCACGATTTAGATATGTTACGGGTAATCCTGTGACTCCCATCGCCGGATCGGTGTTTGACTCTGATAATGATGTTTACACGCCGATACGCGGTCCATTTTATTCAGAAAGATTGTCGGAGTTTTATCAGTTCGATTTAAGAGTTGATAAGAAGTGGATTTACGACACTTGGATACTTTCTGCGTATCTGGATATTCAAAACGCCCTCAATGCCAAAAATCAAGAGGCCATTGTGTATTCGTATGACTACAGTCAGAAGACAGCAGTAACCGGCTTGCCGGTTTTTCCAACCTTAGGAGTTCGCGGTGAATTTTAGATTTATGAGCTTACTTCCGCTGGCTTTTCAATTAATGAGTTGCAGCAACGATAACTTTTTAAAGTCTTCCAATCTCATCGGGTTAAGAATAATCGGAATTATAGCAGATCAACCGGAGGTGAGCCCTGGAGCCACGGTTACACTGACGCCGATCGTAAGCGACTACAACGGAGGCGGACGAGCGATTAGTTACCAATACCAGTTGTGTGGTGACCCCGGTATATCTTACGGTGCAGCTCCTTCCTGCACGGGGCAGACCATTGTTTCTTCAAGCAGCGGAACTCTTGCGGGGCTATCTGCACCAAACTATGTGGGGCCGACTTCAGCGATTTCATTAAGTTTGCCCGATGCAGCCACTGTATTTGCGAATCGATCTTCTATCGATCAGTTCAATGGTGTTGATCTTTTGTTTGTAATGACTGTTTCAGCCGGTAAAGAAAGTTTAACGGCATTTCGTCGCATCAGTGTGACCACTAAGACGGTAGTTAATCAAAATCCTGTAATCGCAGATATATTGTCAGTAGGAGTGTCGGTAACAACACTTCCGGCGACGAAAGTTTCGATCTCGCCTTCTCTTGCGTCGCAACCCGAAGTCTTTGAAACCATGAGTATAGATGGAGTTGTCAAATCGCAAACAGAAACTTTGATAGTTAGTTGGTACAGTACGGGCGGGATATTGAAATACGTTCGCACTCTTTCTGATTCTGCAAACGAATGGGACCCTCCGACTGCACAGACAGACGGAAGGAGCCAGGTGTTAATTGCCATTGTTAGAGACGCGAGGGGCGGTTTGGGATACCTGATTCGCGAGCTGTAGCTGCCGTCGATTTAAACGAATTGAGCTTCTTGTGCGTCGTTAATGTCTTGATTGAAACGAAGTATTAATGAATAACCTTTCTATGAATGAACTGAGTTTGGTGGAATCCTATGCAGACTAGTAACTTACGGTCGGTAGTATTAGTGGGAGGCGGCCTTAGTTCTTCTATTTTAGCTTGGTACTTTAGGTCTACCCACCCATTAGTTGAAATCACAATCTTTGACGAAAAATCAGAAGCCGAGCTATCGAAGAAAACTTGGTCCTTTCATAGGTCTGATATAGGTCAGGAGTATGAAAGAATTCGACCACTAGTAAATTTTAGTTGGCCTCAGTATGAAGTAAGGTTCAGAAGTTATTCAAAAATATATGATTCAGAATACTCAACTCTGAAACCTTCTCACTTAAAAAAACGTCTTGAAGAGGTCGGAGTTAATTTCTACATCAACTGTAAAGTCCAAATAGTAGATGCGCAGACGGTTAGCCATGCGAATGGCGTTGTGAAGGCGGATCTTGTGATAGATGGCCGGGGCCAGAGCCCTTATTCGAAAGGGACATGTGGCTACCAGAAGTTTCATGGCTTAGAGATTCAAACAGTCTCTGATCACAAAATTGCCGTTCCAATCCTTATGGATGCCACGGTCAATCAGATTGATGGTTATCGCTTTTTTTACGTCTTGCCTTTGTCAAAAGATCGCCTACTTGTCGAAGACACGCGTTACTCAGATACAACAGAGCTGAACGTGTCAGATTATAAAAATGAAATTGCTAGATACTGCGCAGATGTCCTCAAGATTCAAATCAAAGAGGTGACATCTGAAGAAACAGGAGTGCTGCCAATACCTTTCGCGCCTCGCCTTGCGAAGACTTTCCTCTTTCCGACAATCGGTACAGCGGGCCAATATTGCCACCCGGTGACGAGCTACACACTGGCAGACAGTGTTAGAGTTTCAAAAGAAATTTGTCAGCTTGAGAATATTAACACAACTTCTGTTATGGACTTGCTCAATCAATATCGAGAATCACGAGCGAAAGTGAATTCATTTTATTTTAAACTGAATCGACTTTTGTTTCTTGCGGGTAAGCCAACAGAGAGATGGCGAATATTTGAGCACTTTTATGCAATGCCCGCCTCGACTGTTGCGCGGTTCTACGCTGGAGAGACAACCGCTCTCGATAAAATGAGAATTCTCAGCGGCAAACCCCCGGTGCCTATTTTAGATGCAATTCGAGTGCTTCGAAAATCAGAAATGGAGTTTACATGAGTTCAAATCGAGACAGTTCAAAAGTTAAAAAAACTGCGGCTGTTATCGGCAGTGGATTTGGTGGGCTTGCCGTAGCCATTCGGCTTCAAAGCCAAGGATTTCAGGTGAAAATCTTCGAAAAGAGAGAAATGCCCGGAGGCAGAGCATATGTCTATAGAGAAGGCGGCTTTACCTTTGATGCCGGGCCAACGGTTATTACTGCACCTGAAACATTGTCGGAGCTGTTTGAAATCAACAATAAAAAAATTGAAAACTATGTAGAGCTTATGCCCGTGGATCCTTTCTACAAACTTTGCTGGGAAGACGGAAAGACCTTCAATTACAACGGAGACCTTGAGCAAACGCTTGCAGAAATACGTCGGTTTAATCCAGCGGATATCGAGGGTTACAAGAAATTTTTGGCTTACTCGAAAGAGGTTTACCAGCAGGGATATGTGAAGTTGGCTGACAAGGCCTTTCTCACTGTAGCTAGTATGCTCAAGACGGCTCCTCAATTGCTTCGGCTAAGAGCAGATCGCAGCGTTTACTCAGCTGTAAGTAGGTTCATTGAGAATGAACATCTGAGGCAAGCGTTTAGCTTCCACAGCCTTTTGGTTGGCGGAAACCCATTTGGCACTTCAAGTATTTACACCCTTATTCACTATCTCGAGAGAAATGGGGGAGTTTTCTTCCCGAGGGGCGGTACCGGAGCTTTGGTGCAGGCTCTCGCAAAACTCTTTAAAGAGATAGGTGGAACCATTGAACTCAATGCAGAAGTGAGCAAAATAACAACTTCGCGGGGTACAGTGACAGGCGTTCTCAAACAGAATGGCGAGAGTGAAAAATTCGATTTAGTAGTTTCTAACGGTGATGTCGTTCACACCTACCGAAAACTGCTGAGTGACGAAAATCTGGTAGAAAAGACCGCCTCTCGCGTTGGCCGGATGCGCCATAGCATGGGGCTTTTCCTGATTTATTTTGGCACTCGTCGCGAGTTTCCTCAAGTGGCTCATCACAATGTGCTTTTTGGTCCAAGGTACAAAGAGCTTTTGAAGGACATATTTAGCAGAGGGCATCTCCCCGATGACTTTTCCCTTTATCTTCACGCACCAACGCGCACTGATAAGTCGCTGGCGCCTCCGGGACACGAGTGTTTTTACGTTCTTTCGCCGGTTTCTCATTTGGGTAAGTTAAATGTTGATTGGAGCGTGGAAGGGCCCAGATATGCCGATAAAATTTTGAAATACTTAGACGAGAGATACTTGCCCGGGCTTTTGGATTCCCTGGTATATAAAAAGATTTTTACGCCAACAGATTTCAAACAAGAACTTAATGCGCATTGGGGTTCTGCATTTTCTCTAGAACCGATTCTCACTCAGAGCGCCTACTTTAGAACTCACAACAAAGACTCCAAGCTGAAGGGCTTGTACTTTGTTGGTGCGGGAACACATCCTGGAGCAGGTGTTCCAGGAGTAGTCGCTTCGGCAAAGGCGACGGCGAGAGTCGTTGCGGCCGACTTTGGAGTGCCTTTATGAGCGGCCAACTGAAATCCACTATACGTAATGGATCCAAAAGTTTCTTTCTGGCGAGTTTGTTTTTTTCAAATGAAATTCGACTGGCCTGCTGGAAGCTTTATCAATGGTGTCGACACTGCGACGACAAGATCGATAAAGGCGGCACACTTGAAGATATAACGACCTTAAGAGAACAGACAAAGCGGGGAATCTTGGCAAGTGAAGACGACGAAGTCTTTCGTCACTTAGGTAGCCTTGTGAGAGAATACAAAATACCTGAAAAGTATCCTTTTGAATTACTTGAAGGTCTTCAGAAAGATGCTTCTGGCGAGAGGTATCACACCATCTCAGAACTCGAAGTTTACTCCTATCACGTAGCAGGAGTTGTGGGGTTAATGATGTCATACATAATGGGAGTAAAATCGCGCGAAGCTAGTGATCAGGCAGTGAGCATGGGGAATGCTATGCAGTTGACAAATATTGCGCGAGATGTGCGCGAAGATTATTTGCTCGGCCGGATATATTTGCCACTGAACTGGCTAAAAGAAAACGGTGTAGATACCGAATCCATGCTTGAAAAGAAAAATTTGCCCGCCTTGTTCGAAGTCGTTGAGCGCCTTCTCGCTCATGCTGATGGACTTTATCAAAAGGGGTACGCGGGGCTCAAGTATTTGCCCTTAAGAGCAGCCTTTGCCGTGTCAATTGCTGGATCCATTTATTCTGCAATAGGTAAGAAGGTTTTGAGATTAGGGCCTAAGGCACTTGAAGGCAGGGTGAGCGTGGGCCTGCCCGAAAAGATTTTATGGATAATTCATGGTCTTCTCAGAGTCGTTTCACAAATGCCGCAAAGAATTTCTGAAAGGTTTTTTCATGTCTACAATTCTTAAAGATTCGTTTCTATACGATGCGCTAGTTTATGTTTCAAGAATCAAGCAATTCAAACCAATAGATGTGGCTGTTTATATCGTGTGGGTGGGGCTCATGTATGGCTTGTTCGCCGTTGTTTCAGCGTTTCTGTATGTGGGATACAGTAACGGAGTGATATATCCTGATTATGTTTGGAACATTCCGCTTGGGACATTCATTTTTTCGACGGCAATTGCTATAGACACAATTGGTCATCGAACTATCTACAAAGAAGTGCTCAAAAAAGGCGAGGCACTCATTCACCACATTACAATAGCAAGCGGAATAACCAGCGTAATGGCACTCTGTCTAGCCTATGGGCATAGGGAGTTTATGATGATGCCTGCCGCGGTATTGATTTTTCTGAGTATTCTCTACAGCGTTATTGACGAAGCTATGCATTGGCACAGATACCTCACATCTAACTCTGACCGAGTTGAAATGTGGAGTCATTTCTCTATTCTTTTGGGTCATCTCATTATGATTGGCAGCTGGTGGATTTGGTTTTCAGAAGGATATTTAGGTGTGAGTGAGACTTTGGCGGTACTTGCCAAATGATTTTCGACTACCTCTTGGGTTTTTTGGGATTACTTGTTCTCGTTTTACGATTGAAGCCAAAAAAGAAAGAATCCTACAATCAGTTGTTGTCAGACTTCCCGTTAGTTTCAATAGTGGTTCCCTGTCGCAATGAACAGGCGAACATCGAACCTCTGCTGAAGAGTTTGGTACAAATCGAGTACCCTCAGTTTGAAGTTTTGGTCGTCGACGACGAATCAACCGATAGAACTTGGAACATAGCAGAGGCCATCAGAGATGCAGAACGAGTTCATGGAAGAGATAACATTGTGCTTTTGAAGGCGCCCTCGAAGCCCGCTGAGTATGTTGGCAAGAACTGGGCTTGCGCAATCGGGGCTGAGCACGCACGCGGAAGCTGGATTCTGTTCACGGATGCGGACACGCGGCATGAAAGGCAGTCCCTGAAAGAAGCTTTGCAATTTGCATACGCCAAGGATCTTTCACTTGTTTCAGCAATACCCTATCACCTTTGCAGCAAGGGCTTTGAAAGGTTCTTGGGTTTGTTTCACTTGCTGCCCCTCATTGCTTCATGTGCTTTTAGAGGCGAATACTCCGCTTTGAAAAGAGTAAGTCGCAAATCTCGAATATATGCCATCGGCCAGTATCTATTGTTTCGCAAGAAAACATACGAAGCCATCGGCGGGCACACAAGAATTCACGCTAGCCTCTCCGAAGACATTGATCTAGCAACTTTGGTACTTTTAGAGGGGAAAAAAGAAAACAGCAGTGAGGGTGGGGCTAAAGAAGAGTGCAAAGAGATAGACAAACAAGAATACAATAAAGAGTACAAAGAAAAGTGCAAAGAAGAATACAAAGAAAAATACAAATACGGGGTTTTTACACAAACACCTCTTTACAAAGTGCAGATGTACGGCTCCTTCAAGGAGTTTTTTAAAGGGTGGCAGCGTCTTATTCGAATTGGCTCAAATAGGGTGAGCGCTATGGCTTTCGTTGAAATTGCATTAATTTTTTCGTTGTTTACCCAGATGACTTGGTTAAGTTTGATCGGAGTTGTACTTCTGTTGCGGATTCAAAGGAGCCACGGAGACTTTTCCTTTATAGGGGCTGTTTTAGCTCCGCTAAGTCTGTTGCTTTTTCTGACGATCAGCATTTTGGGGTTTATTGAGAATTTTCAAAGAAAGGGCATTGTCTGGCATGACCGCATTTACAATACCTAAAGGCTGGTTTTTGGTAGCAACCGGTTTTGTGCTACTGCTAGCATCGCAAACGGCTTTTTCGGACACTATAGAAGTAAGGTTCTATGGCTTTCGATCTTCTGAAGGGTTTATAGCATTTAACGTTTTTGAAGCTGAGAAGTCAGATAGCTTTCCGGATAAGTCCACAGAGGCAGTGAAAAGCTATTATCTGCCGCTCGATGGAAAGACGGAAATCGTGCAAACCATCGAGATTGCTTCGGGTGATTATGCCATCTCAGCTATGCACGACGAAGATGGTGATCGCAAGTTTCGAACCGGTTTATTTGGTATTCCAAGGGAAGGGTATGGATTCTCTAAAGATGCTAAAGTTTATTTTGGACCCCCCAGCTTTGATCGAGCAAAATTCAATACCCAAGGAATTTCAAAGATCGATATCAAAATCCGATATTTTTAGCATAGCATCAAACAAGCATATAAGAGCTATCTAGAGGAGAGAGCCACTTACCCAAAATCCAACCGAGCTTACATCAAGCAATGAGACAGTGGTGCCGTCGCTTCGAATCCGCTGCTCTTCAATCGGGAATGTTTGAAGAAATCCGTATACAGATACGAGTTTAGAAAATTCATAGGCGTAACCAGCTGTTACCGGAGTTGGCCATAGTCGCCACGCCCCACTGTCTTCTGAAGGTTTCAGGGTTGACTCAAAAGGATTCCAGTCAGACCTAACAAGTTTTCGATAATCGAGAGTGGTGCCAACGCGGATCGCGCCCTTTTCGCTTGTGTGGTAGTTAATGTTTGGAGTCAGCGAGACAACAAATTCTGGTTTGAACCTGCCGTCTCCCCACTGATTTAAGAAAGGCTGTTCGGCGGCTGAAGGGTCTTCGTAAAGAAAGTATCTTGGCGAAAGAATCGTGAACAAAGACCAAGCAGATCCTATTGGTCTATAGTTGAGTCCTGCAAACATTCCCGGCGTTAGGAGGGTCGTTCTGCCTTGGGTTGTAAAGCCCCCTCCAAAGGGTGCGGGTACCGAGTAGGGAAAGTCTGTATTGAGGGCTCCGGTGAGGCTCCACTCTTCTGCCCCCGCCAAACGACCTGAAATTCCAATTCTGGGCGACTCCCACCGAAATTGTTCAGAAGGATTCTGAATTTCATTCGCACGATTAACAACCCACTGCGTTCTTGTCTGTAAATCTACAGCCAGATCAGAAAGAACCTTAAAACGAAATGAAACAAGATTGAAAAAGTTTACTCCATCATCGGAAGGTCTACCAAATGAGTTTGGTCGATAATCCGATGTTTCATTGGTTAAGCCTGGACCATCAAAGAAGCTAAAATAAGTGATTCCTAAAAAATCTGAGACGGCGGATTCCTTCTCGGTTGCCTCTAGTTTAAGGCTCGAGCTGGCATTACTTTGCTGAGCGAATGCCTGATTGTCCAAGTGGCAAAAGGCAAGAGCAATCAGCAAGAAAGCAGCCTTAACGGGGACAAGTTGTAGAGGCTCCCGGCATGTAGTCTTAGTGCCGACGAGCCCCTGCTTGCCTTTCTTCTCTAATGTCGTATAGCTTTGCCTACCTAAAATGAAATTCCATTTATTTTGACTACGAATTGAATCATTGAAAATCGTACCGAAAGGGGCAGTTGACTCGTAATGGGGCCACTAAGAGCCCCGTTGCCTCATAATCCTGACACCGACTAA
>PEZS01000004.1:0-27263 GCA_002778785.1 Bdellovibrionales bacterium CG10_big_fil_rev_8_21_14_0_10_45_34
GGTTCTTCCGAATAGCCGAGATTAGAGCAAAAGTTCAGTCAGAGGCGGGGTAATCAAACTCCCACTCCCTCGGTGTCATTTTGCAATGATTCAATACGAAGACCACGCCAAAATTCTGCAAGAACGAGCTGGTAAGCGTTGAGCGAGGCCCAAAGGCATATGAGGGTAAGATTTGCTGGTATAAGATCACTGGATATAAGTGAGCCCAGAAAGTATCGAGAAAGATCGCTCAGAGATAGCAGGGCAAACGCAAAACTACCAAGAAGAATTAATGCGGTTGATATGTAAAGCGTCCTGGTAATAGCTGGCGCATCGTTTCGTGCGGAGGATTCGGAAACTATTTTTAGGCACATGTGATTCAGTCCGAACTGAATGGTCAACCCGAGGACCCAGTTGAGGCTAATCGCAAGGAATAAAGAGCCCATCTCAGAGGTAGACAGAATCCGCGCCGACAAAGCGTTGATTATGACGACAGCCGCAATATTCGAGAAGCGACCGAAAAAAGCCCAGACTCCGCCACTTGTTAAACTTTCTTTTTCAGTGGCCCGACCAAGGTCATTAGAAATCTGTCGCATACGATTTATATCTTAAGCTTTTTTCGCGATAAGATGATAGGTGGAAATCCCTTTGTTATTAGTTGTCTCTGTATTTTTTCTTTCGATATCGATAACTTACGCAGTCAGAGCGATGGCTCTGCGCCATGGTTGGGTATCGGTCACTGATTTTCGCCGCACCAATGAAAAGCGAGTCCCGCTTCTGGGAGGGATAGCCATCTTCGTGGGTGTTTTTGTAAGCAACCTCATCTGGAACTTTGATTTTGCCGCCTCATTTCTTTTTAGCAGTATACTTCTGGTTTGTGTGGGAGTCTTTGACGACATTTTGGAGCTGCGACCCCGGTACAAATTTTTGGCCCACCTGTTGGCCGTAGGCATGTGGTTCTATCTTACCCCCTACGAAAGTACGATACTCAGCCAACTTCCAATTCCCGAAGCGATTGGCTATCTCGTTGGTGGTTTCTGGTTCATAGGAATCATCAATGCCTTAAATATGATAGACGGCATGGACGGAGAATCTTCTTCGGTGGCAATAATTTCTGCCCTCTGTTTGTTTGCGGTCAGCACCAATGTGGGCACGTCGCAGTTTAGCTTATCTCTCGCTGTAGCCTGCATGGGGTTCCTGCTTTATAATTTCCCGCCGGCTAAAATATATTTGGGTGAGAGTGGCAGCTCGCTACTCGGGTTCTTACTAGCTGGACTTTCACTTCATACCATGGTCGAGCCATTTCAGTGGTGGCATGTTTTGGCACCTCTTTTCTTGCTCTCCTTCCCAGAGATAGACGCTGTTTTGGCCATGTACCGTCGTTTTAAAAACAATACGAGTATTTCCGTAGGGGATCGCGATCATTTGCATCACAAGCTCCAAAAAATAGACTTTAGCGTGAGGCAGACTCTTATTATCATTGTTTGTGCGTCTCTTTACAGTGCCTTAACGACTGTTGCTCTCCTTGAGGCTCAAAGTGCGTCGCTGGCTTCAATGATCTCGATACTGGCGCTTGGAGGACTCCTTCTTTTGCTTGGTGCTACGTTATATTTTGAAAAGAAGAGAGCGCTTCTTTTGTCTAGCTATAGTCAGGGTATGATCAAGAAGCATCTTGCGCTCACAGAGGAGCTATTCTTTGATGCAAATCATTTCAACGGAATGGTTATTGATTTGTTACCATATTACAAAGAGTTGCAAACACGGGGACTCTTGGCTGTTCAGGATTTTTTGCGTGATACGAGTGAGCTTTTGCGCAATAACTTCCCGAATGCGCAGTTCAAACTAATAGGCCTCTATACTTTAGTCTCGATTCACCCAGAAGGTGCTTTAACTCCAGAGATCCAGCAAAAGGTCGCCGGTGATTTTTTTGTCTTGTTAGATAGGAACAGGGTGAGAAAAAATGGAGATGGACTGCCTTGGGGACTTTCTTTCTGCACAAATAAGTATTCAAAGGAGCAGTTTTTTAAACTTCTAGGAAGAGATTTACAGATACAAGAGTCGTTTTCAAAAGTTAGTTAGCAACTGAGGCAAGGAGGCCGTTTGGAAATCTTACGACATTCTACGAAATGCATCGTCGTTAGTCTGATTTCTATAGGCTTAACATTCATCGGCTTACCCGTTCGGGCTCAGTCAATTAGCTCAGCAAGTATTAAAGGCAACACCTTGGCCAGCGAGTATTACGTGGGGGTCGAGTACGGCAAGCCTTTGATCTCCGTCAATATTGTCAGTGGAGTTTCAAAACCGGGAGTTTATCATGTGCCGATCGGTACAGACCTCGCCCAACTGATGGCTTATGCTGGAGGATCTACCGATAGAGCAGATTTAGAAGAGATCACAGTGAGACGGTCTTTGGGCCAGAATCAAGAAATCTTTGTGTATGATTTAGAAAGAATGTTAAGGAGACCGAGCCAAATGCCGTTGCTTACAGAAGGCGATGTTGTGCATATTCCGCTTAAGAGTTCGGCTGACAAGACTTTGACCTGGGTAAACCTCATAGCGGGAGTTGTATCAATCGGTCTTTCGATTGTCTTGATAAACGACATCGGTAGAAGGCAGTAATAAGATTTATCTATTGAGGAGTGCGCTATGTTTCCGGTCGAATCAAAGATACTCATTGTTGACGATGCTCAAACTATTTTGGCGCAAATGCGAATTTACCTAAGTGAAAGTGGCTACAAGAATGTAATTTCAGCAAAAAACTTAAGAGGCGCCATCGAAAACTTTGAAAAGGCTGACGCTGAAAGCGCGTACTTTCAATTGGTTTTGTGTGACATCAATATGCCAGGCGGAAGTGGAATCGATTTTTTAAAGTTTATCCGCAAACACCCTAAGCACAGAGAAACCCCTTTTATCATGTTTACAGCCGAAGCCGAGAAGTCGGTGATAACAGAAGCAATTGCTGCAGGGGTAGATGGTTATATGCTTAAGCCATTTTCAAAGGCGCAACTCCTCCAAAAGATGGCAGATGCATGGAAGTCCGTTGAAAAGAAGAAAACGGCGTAATCGCTAGCCCGATTTTAGAATCACTAGGCCGCATTACTTCTTTGTTTTGGCTGTCGACACTTTCTTTTTAATTCGAGCGTTCTTCTTTTTCTGGCTTTTCTTTCGCTTCATTTTAAGTGTTTTTCGGTTATCACCACGGCCCATTATACGCTCCTATTTTAGAAATCTTTGAAAGAAAGTACTAAGGAATTAGCTTTGAGTTGTTACAGGGTCAAGGGCGTTTCTTCTTTTGCGGAATGACACTTTGGATTTGCCTTTCTCGGACTTCAGAATCGGGACGAAACTGCCCTTTTTCGCTATCACCAAAGGAGTCGTCTGCGTCATCGAGGGAATCTGTGTCCCATTTTGAGCGCGATTGAACAGTTCCTCCAAAGTTGAAAACAAGTCCACCTGTGATCTGCCAGGATACTGCCGATCTGAGGCCGTAGATCGCCTGCGCGAGTCCAAGATATACCTCCGCGGAATCATCAAACTGCGCTCCGACCTGAGCCTGTAGGTTAACTATCGTGGGGCTGAAGGCATTAAAATACTGACTTCCTCCGTTGACCCTTTGTAGAAATACGAGTCGGGGGGTTTGGTTCTTAGCTTCATTGTCTTCAACGAGTGTCGTTTCTCCAGATAGTCCCATTTGAATATAAAACTTTTTGACGTGGGCACGAAAATCAAAGTTCCAAGGAAGCTGAGTCGAGAGTCCTTGAGACCTATAATTTATCCCTACATATCCTAGTAATGTGAGCCAGCCCAAGGGTTGGCGCAGTGAGAGACCTCCTTCTAGTTCAAAAGCTCCGTCGTGTATCAAGGGGTCGGTTTGGTTGTAGTTGACGGAGGTCAAAGGAATTGTCGCAATAAGGCTTGCATCTAAATCTATGAAGTCCCGAGTGATCTGAAAGATGGAACCAAGCTCTACGTCCGAAACTCCAAAACGCGTTCTCTCAAAGTCATTTCGAACTCCGAAGTTATCGGTGCCAACCGAGCTTGTGTATCCGCCGCTGACCCCGCCAAGAAGGGATATTTGATCTAGGATCTGACTTTTTACTGTTAATCGGCTTCTATTGTGCTGAAGCCTTTGAGCGGCAGGCAAATTAATAATTTCGCCATTTCCGTTATAATTGGCTCGCGATTCAGAGTAGGTATTCTCGAGGCCAAATTCGAAACTACCACTCTCGAGGTCAAACTCGCGAATCTGGTACTTGAGGGGTTCGGCCTGGACCAAGCTCCCACTCAAAAAAAGACAAACCAAAAAAAGTGGGGCTATTCGATTAAAAAGATATCGCATTTATTCCTCCGCAATGCCGGTGTTTTTTTCAATTATCTCGTTAATTGCATTTGCATTCTCAAGCGTTGTCAAATCACCTTGAACTTTTCCGTGGGTGGCAATTTCTCGCAAAAGACGTCTCATAATCTTACCAGAGCGTGTCTTTGGTAGTTGATCTACAATTATTATTTCCTCAGGTCGTGCAAGTGCTCCGATCTCTTTCACTACGTGCCCTTTAAGCGCATGAATCAAGTCAGGGGCGCTGAAAGTCTTTTCTGAGTTCTTTAAAGAAACAAAAGCAACAATGGCCTGGCCTTTAAGATCATCGGGTCTAGCCACGACGGCGCTTTCGGCTACTGAGGCGTGGGCAACGAGCGCGCTTTCAATCTCTGCTGTGCTCAGCCGGTGCCCGCTCACATTAAGAACATCATCGACCCGTCCCAGAAGCCAAAAGAATCCATCGCTATCTATTCGCGCTCCATCACCGGTGAAGTACTTTGCTTTAAACTGACTCCAATAAGTTTTCTCGAACCTTTGCGGATCTCCCCAAATACCTCGCAGCATACTGGGCCAAGGTTTATCAACAACAAGAAGACCTCCGTGATTAGTTTCGCAATCGTTGCCTTCTTGGGTAAGTACTTTTGCTTGAATGCCAGGCAGTGGTTTTGTGCAGCTTCCTGGCTTAAGCGGAGTAACTGCAGGAATGGGCGCTATCATAATTCCGCCAGTTTCGGTTTGCCACCAAGTATCTACTATCGGGCATTTCTCATTGCCGATAATTTTATAAAACCACATCCAGGCTTCGGGGTTGATAGGTTCGCCAACGGTACCAAGCAGCCGCAGGCTGCTAAGATCAAATTTTTGGGGCCACTCGTCGCCTTGTGCAGCGCAAGCTCTGATAGCTGTTGGAGCCGTGTAGAATATTGTTGTTTTAGATTTCTCAATGATTCTCCAGAACTGTCCCCAGTCCGGATAGTTTGGTGCACCCTCAAAGACCACGCAGGTGCAACCATTTTGAAGGGGGCCATAAACCAAATAGGAATGACCTGTTATCCACCCAATATCAGCCGTGCACCAATAGACGTCACTCGGTTTAATATCAAACACCCACTCATGGGATACTTTCGTCCAAAGCAAATAGCCGGCGGTTGTGTGTAATATGCCCTTGGGTTTTCCTGTCGTCCCTGAAGTGTAGAGTATGAAGAGTGGGTCTTCGCTTTGCATTTCTGCGGCGGTGAACTCATGGGGTTGAACTTCGACAATTTCTTTCCAGAGAATATCTCGTTGGTTCATTTTCGGTTTTGTTCCCACGTGTTCAAAAACAAGCACCTTTTCGATGGCTTCAAGTGAGACTACGGCTTTATCTACCTCTGACTTTAAATCAATGATTTGCCCGCGCCGACGAGCTCCATCTGCTGTGACCACTACTTTTGATTTTGCATCAAGCAGGCGATCTTTGAGTGCTTCAGCGCTAAATCCAGCGAAAACAACAGAATGTATAGCCCCAATGCGAGAGCAAGCAAGCATCGTCGCAATTGCCTCGGGCACAAGAGGCATATAGATAGTAACGACCTCGCCTTTTTTGACACCCAGCCGGGTGAGCGCATTAGCAGTTTTACAAGTGAGCTCGTAGAGTTCTTTGTACGAGATTTTTTTGTCTTCGCCAGTTTCTGAAAACCAATGAATTGCAGGGTGATGCCATTGCGGTGTGTTTTTATGTCGATCGAGTGCCTGCACTGACGCATTCAAAGTGCCTCCAGTGAACCATTCCGCAAAAGGCGGGCGCCAGTTGAGCACGGAGTCAAATGGGCGGTCCCAAATTAGCTCCTTTTGAGCAAGTTCTTTCCAAAACCTCTCTGCATCGGTATTTGCCATTTCGTAGAGTTTTTCGAGCTCAGCGCGAGTTTTGATAAGCGCCGAACTTACAAACTTTTCTGGCGGATGAAAGGTTCTTGTCTCTTGTGACAGGCTAGTTATCTTCATGTGCAAATCGTAACAACGGATGAGTCGGAATGGCCAGTCCCAAACGCTTTTTATCGGAATTGTTGCCTTCTGGTCTCAAAAAAAGATCTTTCGCCATTTAGGGGTCTTTTGGTCTAAATCTTATTGGCTAAAAGATGGCTCTCAAGCTAGTATCTGCCGGCTTGCGTGGAGCTTGTCTGAGGTTGGCCGGCACAATCCTGTTATAGCAGTCAAGATCTGGGCTGACACTAGAAACTGGAATTCGCAAGTGGGCTTGTTTGCGCGTGTGCAACTTGGATTTTAAATCTACAGAAGGTGAAGATTTGGCAGCGAAAAGTAAAAAGGGATCCCTATTTGTCGTATTTTTTACCATTTTTATAGATCTTGTCGGTTTTGGCATCATCATTCCGCTCAGTCCCTATATCGCTACAAAATTTCAGGCGAGCAGTTTTGAAGTTGGTCTGTTGATGAGTGTGTTTTCGCTCCTGCAGTTTATTGCGGCGCCTTTTTGGGGCAGCCTCAGTGATCGCATAGGACGAAGGCCAGTGATGTTGACAAGTATAGTGGGTATTTTTCTTTCGTACTTAATGTTTGCATTTTCTCAAACCCTCACCGGACTTTTCGTTTCTAGAGTTTTGGCGGGGCTCTTTAGCGCCAACATCTCAACGGCTACAGCGATAATAGCCGATCTCACAGAAGAGAATGAACGATCGAAAAATATGGGGCTAGTAGGAGCCGCTTTTGGTTTGGGTTTTGTGTTTGGTCCAGCGATTGGTGGATTCTTGACCTTAGCGGGTGAAAACTTCGGAAGTCAGCCCCCTTTCGGAATGAGCTTTGCGGCTCTTGGCGCAGGCATAATTGCCTTGATCAATTTTGGTTTGGCGTTCTTTCTTCTGCCCGAAACCAACCGCCGAATATTGGCTCTTAAAGAGAAGAGCCCGAGCTCCTTAGAATCACCACATAATAGCATCAGTTCTAAGTTTCGTTTGCGAGATCATAGATGGAATTTGATAACAACTTCTTTAAAGACGCCTGTATTAGGATCTCTGCTCATCATATTTTTTCTGGCAAGTTTGGCGATGGCGCACATGGAATCGACGCTTGGTCTTTTTGTAAAAGAAGATAGGGGTTGGGGCGTGAGTGATGCAAGTTTTGCCTTTACTTATGTTGGTGTTTGCATGGTTGTCATGCAGGGGTTTTTAATTAGAAAGCTTATGCCTAAATTCGGAGAGCGAAATTTGTTGGCGAGCGGTTTGATATTGGCGGCCTTGGGGCTCATGACTTTAGGATATAGCACTCACATTGGTTTTTTGGTGTTGTCTATAACGGCGTTGGCTTTTGGAACTGGAATGGTAAACCCTTGCGTGCTTGGCGGTATCAGCATAATTGCAAAAAGTAATGTGCAAGGTGGTGTTATGGGCGCTACCCATTCTCTATCAGCGCTCGGCCGAATACTCGGACCGGTTTTTGGTGGATGGCTTTATGGAGCCGTTGGCAAAACTTCACCCTTTTTGATCGGCGGTGGGCTTATGCTAGTTGCGCTCGCCATCGTTGTCGCCAATTGGGGTACGATGCCCTCGAAAGGCAAAAACCCCTGAGACGTTTACTCAGTGTCTACTACCTTTTTCGTATGCGTAGGGTCCAGGCCGCTGAATGCCCCAACTCGCACCTACCGATATCAATCGAGTTGTTACCCTGTTTGGGCAAGTTAAGTCCGTTGCAATGATTTCGTTAAAACTTTGCGAGCGCGGTCGAGGTCTTCGGGGGCTACATAGATTCTTTCAATATTTCGGCTCTTTTCGTACATTCTAAAAATGTCCGTGGCGGCTTCAAGCGGGTAGGGCGGCTGAAAGTTGTTGTAGGGATCTACGACAAAAATTTGGTGTTTTCCCTCTGTTCCCAAAGAGGTGTGATACTTCGAAAGTCGTGCAATGGAGCTTGAATGAATCAAATCTATTCCTTCGCGCTGAAGCTCCGACTGAATGCGGGCGACATCGGCAGAAGGCTGAGTCTCATGAATCTCAAAAAGTCTTTTATAGGGCTGGCGTGTTGCAATCCTTACGGCCCAAGGGTTCTTCGAACTTTTGATGTGCTCGTAAATATGTTGATCTGTGTAACGCACATAGCGACTTAAATCTGCTGGGATATGATAGTCGCAATCTTTAGAAGTCAGATATTTTAAAAGCATTTCATCAAAAACAATGGCTTTGTGATGAAAATAAACCATGAGGTACATATGGTGACGAGAAATCAAGAAGTCGTCAAATGTATAAAGAGCGCCTCGATTTATTGCTAAGTGGAGTTTATTTTCTATCAAGTGATAATTTAAATTTGAGATAAGCCATTCAAGTTCAATTTTGCCGTAGTCAGTTCCGCAAAAATAGGAGTCGCGAACTAGGTAATCCATACGATCGACATCGAGTTCACTGCTTACAAGTTGACTGAGAATTGGCCGAAAATCTAAACCATCATCTATAAAAAAAATCGAGTCGCAGGCAAGTGTCGGACTCAAAAGACAGGCAACGGCTGATGGCGGTATATCAACAAAATTCCCTTCGATAACCTGAGTGAGCTCAGAATCGAGAATGATTTTTTGTGTGTAGTCTTCGTGGTCGGCTTTGCCTTTGCCAGGAAAGCCCAGTTCGCTCTTTAATGGCATACATTCTTCGGACGTGTGACTAAGCGGCCCGTGTCCAATATCATGAAGTAGAGCTGCCAGTCGAAGTGCCTGCCGGAACTTCCACTTATTTTGTTTCACTTTGAATGAAAATCCTCGAAAAATAACATCAAATGCTTCGCCGGCTAAATGGCAAACTCCTAAAGAATGTATATAGCGATTGTGTGTCGCCCCAGGATAAGAGTATTCGCCAAAGCCGAGCTGTTTTATTTCTCGCAGTCTTTGAAAAAATGGGGAGTCAACAATAGCACCCTCAACAGGGGTTAACTCTATAGAACCATGTACGGGATCTCTGATTTCCAACTGAAATCCTTATTTCTTTGGAGGTTTCTACTGTAGCTTGAAAAGAAATCTCCAAGAGACCTCTTTTTGATCCCAGAGTAAAATCTCACAAGCAAGCCCAATAGAATATGACCTAACTCGGCAGCCTACTGACGGCAAGCACAAATTCTGGGCAAGAACAGAGCGCCCCAAAGAGCAGTCTAGCCTATCCAACCCAACCCAACCCTATAACCTATCTCATTCTGGGTGAGACCAGGGTAACCAATTGAACCCCATGCTCAATCAAACTATTGCAACCTAACTTAAGAAGGCCTCGGAAAAGCTGTTAAATGAGCCGAGCACGAAAGTAGCCTGTCGTTTTGTGTTAGGACTTTGAACCGCAGCCGCTGAGTGCTTTAATAGGCTCGGCTGCATTTCTCAAAGTATGGGCAGCTTTTGTTCCAATCTTAAATCTGGAGAATTCATGCAGGAGTATCATGGCCTACTTGAGAGAATTTTGCGCGAAGGAAGAGAGCGTAGTGATAGAACTGGCACAGGCACACTGAGTGTTTTCGGACACCAGAGTCGGTATAGTCTTCGAGGTTCATTTCCGCTTGTCACCACCAAAAAAGTTCATTTCCGTTCGATTGTTGTTGAGCTGCTTTGGTTTTTAAAAGGCGACACCAACATTCGGTTTTTGAAAGACAACAAGGTCTCTATTTGGAATGAATGGGCTGACGAAAACGGAGATCTTGGCCCAGTTTATGGTAAGCAGTGGCGGCGGTGGCAAAAGGCCGATGGTTCTGAGTACGATCAAATCACATGGCTCATCAATGAGATAAAAACTAACCCCACATCGCGAAGGCTTATTGTAAGCGCTTGGAATGTTGGTGAGCTCGACAAGATGGCACTTCCACCATGCCACTCTTTTTTTCAGTTTTACGTAAATGACGGAGAGCTTTCGTGTCAGCTCTATCAGCGCAGTGCCGACGCCTTCTTAGGAGTTCCATTCAACATTGCCAGCTACGCATTGCTGACATTGATGGTGGCGCAAGTGTGCGAATTAAAGCCGGGCGACTTTGTTCACACGCTAGGTGACGCCCACCTTTATCTGAATCATCTAGATCAGGCAAAGGAGCAAATTTCTCGAACGCACAAGATGCCTCCAAAGGTAGCTCTCAATCCGGAAATTTCGAGCATATTTGATTTTGATTTAGAAGATATTGTTTTGGTTGATTATGATCCACATCCTGCAATAAAGGCGGAAGTGAGCGTTTAAAAGGGCTACTTTTGGTGACGTGGTTAGTCTTTTGACGAGCCTCTGTCTCGCGCAGGTGTTACCTACAAAGGTCATTGTCGATGGCTTGCAGTAATTGGGCAGGTGTAGGCGGTTCTTATCTGAAGGAGAGTTAAATTTGAAAATAAGTATGATAGCTGCCATGAGTAAAAATAGGGTTATCGGGGCCAACAACCAGTTACCGTGGCATATTCCGGAGGATTTGAAATTCTTCCGTGCAAAAACAAAGGGTCATATTTGTATCATGGGAAGAAAAACATGGGAATCCATAGGTGCAAAGCCGCTTCCGCACAGATATATTATTGTCGTTACCAGCTCGTCCATTGGCAGTCATGATTTAGCCTCAGCAGTAGGAAGTGTCGATGAGGCAGTGGTGAAGGCTAAGGGTCTCATCGGCAAATATCCCGATGAGATAATGGTTTGCGGTGGGTCTCAGATTTACAATCTGTTTCTACCAACTTGCGACCGCATTTATCTGACCCTCATTGACAGGGAGTATTCAGGTGATAGCTATTTTCCCGAGTTTGATGAGAACAGGTTCCGTCTCGTTGAGAGCCGAAAAGGCGGGGGAACACAGCCCGACTATGTCTTCAATACCTACGAGCGGACTTCGTTGGTACAGAGGGATTAAAAAAACAAATGAAGCAATTGGGCTCAGTTCCCAGCTAAGTAATGGTAGTGTCGATTTTTCAGATCGTAGAATCTTGACTTCGAAGCAGCAAGACTCAAAAGTCTCAATAAAATACGTGCGGCATATAGGATCACTCGCCAACTTAAGTCTGGCATCTTTTGAGAGATGTTTCGGTGTGTGAGCAAGATCGGACTTTGAATTAATACATTGGTCTATACCTTTGATTCACTTCTTCGCAACTCAGTAGAATTGTCCGATATCTGATTGTTGAACAAATTTGCTAACAGCAACAGTGATTATGGCAGAATATGACGACCAGTCAGCTGATACTGACTCACAGCAAACGGGTGTAGACTCAATGGATGCAGAAAGCCCCATTCGCATATTGGCTTTGGCGGCGGATGTAAAGCGCTATAAAAACGTAGTTCCGTTTTTAGAAAGACGGCACGTTCACATTCAGTTAGCGACAGATCTTCGGCAGCTCATTCAGACGGTACTGACAAATCGGCCGGATTTTTTGATTTTCTCTGCTGAGTTTCCGAACCCTCAGGTCAAATCGATGCCGATCATCTTCAGCCAGACATTTAATATGGAATGCATACTGCTAGGTGAAACAGCCGACTTTAAAACCAACTCTGTGCTGTCTCAAAGTAAAGCCAAGAATATAATATACGGTCCAGTCAGTGGACCAGCCATTTATAGTCGCTTGAAATCCATTATCAAAGAAAGAGAACTTCAGGCCCAGATGGAGTCTGCTGGCCAAGGTTATGGTGCTTCCGGCGCACGTAGCAACAGCCCGGGTGAAGAAGATAATGCCATTGTTTTAAAGGGTGGGACGCAGTCGAACGCTGAAGCTATGGAAAAGCTTATGCGCTCTCTGAGCGGTAATGCCCAGGAACCAGATAAATTACAAAGTAGCAGCAATATCAATCAATCCAAGGATGAAAATCACAACCAAGTTCAAAATACTTCCTCGAGCAGTGCCGTCAACGGCCAAGGTATTGGAGCTCTTGGAAACAACAATGGGCCTAAAGCTTCGGATGTGGTTTTGGGTTCGTCAAAAGGTTCTCAGCCGCAAAACTCATCGCAGTTTAAAAAAGGCGAAAACTCAGATGGTTCCACAGCGAATCAGCATCACAGTTCAAAAGATTCCACCAATTCGGATGCCATGTCGTTCGGAAAAGGCAAAAGTGCGACCGATCTCGGAAATTACCTCGACAAAGGTCGTCGCTCAAAAATGAATCAAGCCACGCAAGAGGGCGTGGATGCAAAAGGCTTCAACGAAAGACAAGAGCAAGAAAAAAAGGGCAGTTCCTTTTTGCAAACCCAGCAGGGACCAAACCAAAACAAGCACTCTTTCACTGAGCCATCGGGTCTAAATCCTACAAGTCAGAGCAGTTCTAGTTCCGCTCTTCCTCAGGTCGGATCCAGTTCAAACACTCTTCCTTTGAACACTCGCAGCGGCAATGGGAGCGGCACATTTGGCGACGGATCCAAAGAAGGCTCGGGTGAAACTAATGGTACGAAAGATAAAAAGAATGATGGAAGCCTCGGAGGGGCCTATTCTCCGGATCAGGGCACGAGTGGAACCAGCGGCAGAGGGAATTCTCCTCAAAATTCGAGCGGAGCCGGAGGTAGGGATCGTGATAAAAATGGTCACGCACGCGATAATAAACGACGCAAGAAGATTCTAGCATCGAAGCGCTCACAGCTCAAAGACTCTGATGCAAAGGGAATTGAACTTTTTAAAGACTGTGCTGAGCAGGCTATGAAATCCCTTTCGCAGCCAATTCATGGAAGCGGAGCAGATTTCGAAGGTCGAACGTTCAACGTGGGACTAATTCCAATAAACTCCTCCCGATTCAAGGGATATCTATTAGTCGCCTGTAGCCAAGATAGATTCTTGGATGAAAGTTTTCTTGCAACGTTCAGAAACCTTTTAGTTAAAGAAATGAACCGCCGGGGCGAGTTCATTCGAGCCGATGATATACTCAATGTAGAAACTCGGGGTGTCGTTTTTTCTGACTTCATCAATGACGTTGGCGAATTTCAAGTTATAGGTGCGACGGACGGCACTGATGTCTTGCTCGGTTTTATACACAGAGTTAGCAACTTACCAATCATTCGGCGTAGCACCTTCAGCGAGAATATGAGTCTTGTCGATGTAAGAGATGTCCCGACAGGAGTTCCCTTAGATTTTGAGGCCTACCTCTACCTACCGGTTAACAAGAGGTATTTGAAGTACCTGAAAAAGGGCAGTGAACTGACGGATGCGCAGCTTGATAAGCTCATTGAGAGTAAGATGGATCAACTGCACATTCCCATTGAATTCGAAGCGAACTTTAAGCGTGATTATGTGAAAAACGTCATTAATGAAGAGTTCAAGGTGCACGACAATTCCTACGAAGAAGACGCGTCGACATCGCCAACAAACGATACGAAATCAAAGAAAGCTTCTTAGAGTTTTTTCGATAACTCTCTCGTTTTGCCCTAGTCATTTACCAAGTATATTTAAAAACTTCCACTAGGTTTCATTACTCAAAGCAAGCGCCGGCTTGACTGCTCCAACTTTCCAGGATTTCTCTCGAGTACATCAACTTTTAACTATTCGAAAGTCCAGCTTTTCTCATTCTGAGAAAATAAGCTAAAGACTCAAAATGAGACACCGAAAAGAAATATAGAACGGTCTAAATCCCACAAGCTTCAAAGGAAGAGGCTTGTCTACTTCAAGGAGGAGGTTAAAATGGGACTTAGAATTAATACAAACGTCGCTGCGATAAATGCGCAGCGAAACTTGGCGGGGACTAAACTAGCCCTCGACAAGAGTCTAGAGCGGTTATCCTCAGGATACCGCATTAATCGCGCCGGAGACGATGCTGCCGGTCTTGCGATCAGTGAAAACCTCAAAGCACAAATGAGAGGTCTCAAACAGGCTTCTCGAAATGCTCAAGACGGGATTTCATTGGTGCAGGTCGCAGAGGGTGGTCTCAACGAGATCAGCTCTATCATGATTCGTCTTCGCGAACTCGCCGTACAGGCCGCCTCAGACACGATTGGGCCTGTAGAAAGACAGTTTCTGAACGTTGAATATGATCAACTTGTTTCAGAAATTGATCGTATTGCAGACGGTACTGAATTCAACGGGAACGCCCTTCTTAACGGAACCGGAGCCATTCTCGACTTTCAGGTCGGTACGCGAAACGATCCGGCGATTGACCGAATCACGTTTGATGGCTCAAAAGCCGATTCGAACGCAGCTGCACTTGGCATTAATTTAACAAGTGTCGCAGACAAAGCATCAGCGCAGAATTCTTTGAGCGCCATTGATACGGCGATCGTAAGTGTTTCAGCGATGCGTGCAGATTTTGGAGCAATTCAAAATCGTCTGCAATCAACAACCAATAATTTGGCGATCTCTCTGGAGAATATGGCAGCAGCCAATAGCCGAATACGGGATGTTGATGTTGCTGAAGAAACGTCAGAAATGACCAGGAATAATATATTGTTACAAGCGGGTACTTCGGTACTTGCTCAAGCCAATCAGTCGACGCGGACTGCACTTCAGCTCCTGAACCAAACATTTAGTTAATAGAAATATTAACTGATTGTTCTTGGTTCTGAGCCTTTAACTCACTAACGGCCCTAGTTTATAGGGCTTAGAGTTAGAGTCACTGGGTGTGACTGATCTGGATACGCTGACGAGTCAACTGTTTCCTGCTAGGGGGGTAACTCCCCCCACCTTTCTTGACCACGAACTAATTCTAAATCTTTTTCAAATCAACGAAGATCACGTAATTGAGAATAGCCTCTAGATGGGACATTCTTTTGGTTTAGAAACCGTCTTGCACTTTGGCAGATCTCCGCAAACCTGGTTGGGACGACACATGGCCAAAGGAAAACCAGGTCGGAGTGTTGGATCATCACACTCAACTTTCCAATGACATGTTGCTTCGTCAAGCAATGTACCCTTTGCTGTGCCTTGCTTTGGGGTAGTTTCGCAGCAGTTGATTGTTGATTCATTACAGCACTCAACTGGCGCCGCCGCACACTTGGCTCGCCTTTGGGGTGGACCTTCTGGAACCGGAATAATTTCGCAGCTCCAGCTAGGACAGTACGAGGAGACTATACGGTTGGTATAAGAGCCGTGTTCACATTGGTAACAATTCAAAGCGGGCGAACCACAACCTTCTGGAACAGGCAAGCCGGTAGGTGAGATCTGATCACACTTAAGATCCATTCCTTCTAATCGGGGGCAAAAATTACCGACAGCGTGGGCATAGAAATTAAAAGAGAGTGTGAAGCCAAGAGCGAGGTATCCCAAAAAAACATTTCGAAGAGAAGTGTGAAACAACAAAAATTGAGGAAGTTGCTTTTTCAAAGAAGAGCCTTCCTTAAAGAGGACTGGGAAGAAATTCATTTTCTCTCCTCCCCAAGATAATAGAAATCGGTTGGAGAGACGGCAATTCCAGACGTCAATTTTGGGCCGAGTGTCCCCGTATTTCGTACTTTTCGAACAGCGCCCCAAAAGCGAATTGAGTCGTCGGAGCTCTTCGAGTCAGGTATAGATCGCACTAAAAACAAAATGACATTTTCACTGGCCTCATGGCTGAGATCAAAGCATTTTTCGAGACCGTTTTGCGAGTCTCGGCTTTCACAAAGCTTTTTTCCACCCTCAAATTTTTTAGTTTCTGCAACAGGAATTTGATCAACACTCAATTGCCAAGTCTCATGCTCCTGAGGGCAAAAATCCTTCGGCGAAGTCAGCGTTTCTCGAACCATGACTTTGTTTTCGTTTGGCAAATCAGCATCCCAAAATGAAAGGTCTGAGCCTTGTGCAATTTCAAAGCGGTTCACCCATCCGTCTCCGTCTCTATCGAGCAAGGCATCTGACAAGACGGGCGAAGATCCACGTATGAGTTCAATAAAGTCGATAATTCCGTCGCTATCAGAATCGAGCCCGTTCGACCCAGCAATGCGAAGAAGCGCCAGTTCGCAGGAGTTCATGCCAATGGCCATGCCCTTGCACTGTGAAACATCGATACCTTGCAAACAAAAAGGTTCACCCTCGGAATTCAGTTGAGCCCCGCCCAAATCTAAGCAAAGTTTGTCGAGTATTCCATAGGTTCTAGAATTGGTAGGATCAAAATTAAATTTTTCTTCTACTGAGTCGGGGATTCCGTCCATGTCGCTATCCGCCTCGAGGCGGCCCTGATACATTATAGCCGTGAGGTTGATAACAGATAAGGACTCTTTTCGATATCGGGTCGAAAGCGGCTTATCAGTGATCTCGCAAAAAGTGTTCGCGTCGAGATTTCGAGACGCCTTGACACCGCCAGTGCGTCCACCCTCAGCAAGCATGTTGAGAGTGTCCAGCGCAGATGCCACTTCAGGGGGCTTAGGGGTAGCGTCCAAGAGTCTGTGGTAGAATATTGGCTGTATGAATGCGCTTTTGCCCTTTCCGATAGCTTGAATAACAATATCTTGAGCCTGCTGTTTGAAGCAGTTGTTGTCTATATTTGTAGAGCCTTCCGCTCCGGCCCGCGTGCATACTCCCATAGTTGGGGCGCCATCAGTTATAAAGAAAACTTGGTACTGGTTCGCAGATTTCTGACTGTTTTCGCTCACTAAGATGGATCGCAAGCAGTTTAATGCGGATTCGTAATTAGTTTGTTTCATCTGCACGATTGGATCTTCAGGGTTTGCCCGAAGCCTCGCAAGATCGGAATCTTGCAGCGCTCCTAACTCTTGTAGTGCGCTGCTAGCTTCTTGTGAACTATAGAAGGTTCCGTCGCACCCGTGGCTGTTTGGAGTCGTTATAAGTTTGTCAGAAAAAGAAATGATCTTGTAGTGAGTGTTGGGGCCTGAACAATTTTGAATAAACTGGTTGGCTGATTCAAAGCGTGCCTTGGCGAGATCGTTTCCGAGACTTGTATCAAGACCATAGTTTGAACCACTGACAACGTTCTCTCCAATGTTTGATCGTGACATGTCAAAGACGAACACTACATTTTTCTCTACAAAGGAGGTGGATCTCATTTCTGAACAAAAGTATCCCTCCGCCTTAGACAACGAGGCTGGCTGGTCGAAAGTTCCCAAGCGCGCCTTAGAGCAATTTTGATGAAGGGCCAAAAGAGCGATCCCTGTGATTACGGGATAGATTAATCTTTCTTTTTTGGAACTTCTCAAATCAAGTGGTTTCATTTATTCTCCAGCATTGATACCATCTCTTGCGAATGTCGTCTCAAGCAAGCTTAGATCTACAAGAAAATTGCGGATTGACTCCCCCGAAGATGTTTCGTGCCATGAGGTTAGCCATCTAGCTTTAGTAGGATTGTTTATATCAACAACCCGAGCAAACAATCGGACTCGATTTTTGTTAATAGGTGCGCCGCCAAATGGAAGCTGCATGGGACCTATTAGACTTGTTTCTGACTTCTGACGGTCTCGGTATCTTTTTGGATGTATGGACTCGCCTCTTAACTTTGCTACAGGAAAGTTTGTAATTTCGATTTGGTAACCTTCAGTCTGAGCAAGCTGTCCGCCCTCATTTGTGAAAAGTTCTCTGCCAAGGAGTTTTTTGACAAATGAAACCAAAGCCGACCTGTCTATCGATTGGTGATGAGGATACGGAGATGCATTAGAGCCAAAATGAACTACGTTCGAACTGTTGTCTCCGCTAGTATCAAGCCGTGAGTCGTTCTCATTTAAAAAGAAACCGTAAATTACTTCGAGCCCATCAGGAATAGAGTCTCCGTCTTGGTCGTAGTCGAGAGGGTTAGACCGAAGTATCATCTCTTCACACTCTGACAATCCATCGGCATCAATATCAATCTCAGAGTCACACTGAAGGGCTTCTGCAGAAAGCAAGCAAATGTCCCTATACTCAGGTTTGACAGCGATAGAGTCTAAGCAGACGCCATGTCCCAAAGAGTGCGAGTTTAGCGGATCTGTTCCCAACTTAATTTCAGTTTCGTCATCTAGACCGTCGCCGTCGGAGTCAACTATAAGTTGGCCGTTGTCGCCGACTCGGTAGTTCACGTTGAGAGCATAGAAAGCAGTCATTTGAAACGACTCAAAATCCTTTTTCATCAAGAAATTTGGCTTTGTAGGAAAGTCATCACTCACCAAATTTGCGTAGGCGTCTTGCGGGAAAAAACTATTGGCCATCTTAATAAAATTGTTTTCTGGTTTGTTGCGTTCACTCTCGATGCGATCGGGATGAATCTGCAAGAACGAGAATCTAAGTTGACCTTCCCCGTAAAAGAGAGGGAGTGATTTGATCGAATCGATCTTTGAAACAACGACTTCTAGCTCATTGTTTTCTGGTTCTCCCCAGTTTTGTCTCATTTCACTGAGAGCGCTAATACAAATTTGAGGGCTACAGGTGCCAGACTCGCCCGGCATACATGCAGACGGACAGTTCAATAGATTCATCGTAACTTCAAAGTCCTCTATGGTGGGGCTCGGTACCCCATCAGAGACTAAGTAGACTTCGTAGAGTGCGCTATCTAAAGTGCCCTCTTCCTTTAAACTATTCATGTCAAAAAGTGTTTTTTCGATGGCTTTGTCAAGCGCCTTAGCTGGGACCGATGTTCCCATAAAGGGGTCTGTAATGGGGTTTGTTGAAGACTCTTTGACGCTCATGTTGTGCTGATTTAAAAGCACGTCGATGTATCTGAGCGACTCATTAACTGGCAAAAAATAATTGTATTGGCGCAAAGGATAGAAGCTTACATCCCAATTTAAGTCTCGTTGGATCTGCTTGAACCCGCCAGTGAACGGAAAAATAGCTATTTTCAAATCAATATCTAAACCGTCGGCAATCGCTCGTTCAGTTTCCAAAAGAAGGTTCTTGATAGACTCTAGCCGATGGCCATCTCGATCTCGTGCCCATGCAAAATTCTGGCAAGAAGAACCCGGGTTAGATGGGCTTGCACCATCAATATCTGTTGGACATGTACCGTTTACCATCGAATGCGACATATCAACTATAAAAACCAATCTTTGAGGGCCTCGGGTCTCTGTTGGTGGCTTGAAATAGCTCGACTTGAGCTCGCTCTTCGTGACCTCACTCCTGAAGCTTTGCGCCAGACGAACCTTCGAACAATTCGAGGCAAGCACTATCGAGTAAAAAACCAGCAACCATGCTAATAATAGTCCACTTGATTTTTTCAAATTCAAATCGTCTCCAATGCGCCCATGTATTCACTCAAGTCTACACGGAAGATTAAATGCTCGTGAAACAGTATCTCTTATTGAATCGGCAGATTTGACACGCGTCTTAAGTCGAGATTAGCTTTTCAAGTGTCTATTTAAGCAGAGGTTTTTCAAAGCCACTTGGGTCGCTTTTTTCTATAACATTTAGTCATGTGACTAATCCTTAAGCAGGCGACATCTGGAGCGAGTGTGTTAGTGCCTTCGTCTAGTTTTTCCGTTGAGGTCTCAAAATGAAATGATTCAATCCGATACGTTTCATGGAGAGACAGTTGTCGCTGAGGTCCAAGAAGGACCATAGCGATACCTAGTAAAAAAACGAAGTGCAGAATGCGCTTCAATGCTAACGGACGGCACAAATCAGGGAGGATTTGCCATGCAAGGAGGATAGAGAAATGGGATTGCGCATTTCAACCAATGTCGCGTCGCTCAACGCACAGAGAAACTTAAGAAACTCTGATCAACTTATGAAGACATCGATGGCTCGATTGAGCTCTGGCTATCGAATCAACCAAGCTGCAGACGACGCAGCGGGATTGGCAATCAGTGAAAATCTGAAAGCACAAATCCGTGGTCTCAAGCAAGCTTCAAGAAACGCACAAGACGGAATTTCGCTCGTGCAGGTTGCCGAGGGTGGTCTCAACGAAATCAGTTCGATGATCATTCGCCTAAGGGAACTCGCCGTACAGGCAGCTTCTGATACTATTGGCGACACCGAACGAAAATTCATCGATGTCGAGTATCAACAACTCAAATCAGAAATTCAGCGTATTGCAGAAGTGACCACCTACAATGGCACCGATCTTCTCAATGGTACTGGCAGTATCATCGATATACAGATCGGAACTCACAATGATCCTTTCAAAGACAGAATATCTTTTAATGCAGGCGCAGCAAATTCCAGTTTGCTAGCACTGGGTTTAACCAGTGAATCGGTTGGTACCAAAGAAGGTGCGCAAAAAAGTTTGACGACCGCAGACGATGCCATTGTTTCTGTGAACGCGATACGAGCTAACTTTGGTGCGCTACAGAACCGACTTAATTCGACGATCAACAACTTGGCAATCGCGGATGAGAACTTTTCAGCAGCAAACAGTCGAATACGAGACACTGATGTCGCCGCTGAGACAGCCGAGCTAACAAGAAATTCTATCTTGCAGCAAGCGGGAATTTCAGTCCTGCAGCAAGCTAACTCAATGCAGTCTGCAGCACTCAAACTACTCGGTTAATAAGGTTATCGACTACCGCTTGCACAAAGCGGTAAAATTGATGCCAACCGTATATTTGAATTTAAAGAACTTGATTTGAACTAAAAAACTTTGAATTTCGGGGGAAAAATGAAACAGCTAATTCAAGAGTGGACTTACACAAGTTTTGCGATAGCGGTAGGGATTGCTGGCCTTTTTATGACCGCCGGCCTTGTCTAAGAAAAACACGCATCTTGCGTCGTGGATACGCTCATGCTCCTCCTCAATAGAACTGCGGCGTAGGCACGGCTACGCCTCGTTCATTTCGTCGTGCGCTGAGCGCCCCACTCGCAATCTGCGTGTTTTTCAGAAATCTGGAGCATCTTGCGTCGTGGATACGCTCATGCTCCTCTACATGAATCGAGTCGTGAAAAGTTCTTCAAATACTCAGACATACGTTCGGCAGCAGCGCTCGCGTTAACGAGCGCCGCACCGAGCCGAACTCGCATTTGAAGCCCTTTTCACTCATTGATTCAGTTTTTCAAAGCTTAGATTCTAAATGAGAACTTGCTCCTCTACATAAATCGAGGATTGAAAGCTTATTTGTAGCGGGTAGCAAAACCTCTTTGGCCTTTATTCTTAATAAATTGCTCTTGTAGCAACGGCCCATAATCAAGAATGTCATGTACCATGCAGTCCACCCGCAGACGCAAAGTAGAACTGAGGAGAGTTTCTCGGGCTTCGTCAAAATCACTCTCGGTAACGCTCACTCCATAGGGCAAACTCCATCCGTAGCACTGCCGCACAGCCGTTCTCATTTGATCAATGACCGTAAGTCCTTTCTCGTGAGAGGAGACCACATATCCAAAAAGCTTTCCGGCAAATTCTTGCCAATAGTAATCCATCCAGTTTTTTACCGAACCTGCCATACTGCCGTGGTAATCAGGAGTCGCAACAACAACAGAGTGACTACTCACCAAGGCCTCGTCGTAGTCCTTAAGGACAAGGGGCCGCGATGCCTTTACTTTGAAGATCGGCAAATCGATCAAAGAAAGATCCAAGGTAACAACTTCAGTGCCTGCCTCATTCAAGGCTTTTTCAATCATTTTTAGAGTAGATTTTGTTACCGAAGGTTCAGTCGTTGATCCGGCAAGTAAGAAGACTTTTTTAGCCTCTTGCATTCATTTCTCCTCAGTGAATACTCCATGAAAGCGTTTTTCATCTAAAATATAAGTTCTGTTTTTGACACATTAAAATTGATTAATCAATGAGTGCCTCGGCGAATACCGCTGGATTTCCGTTTGTGAGGGAATTGCATCCTGGGCCCGTCGCTAAAGCGCCTTATTGTTTGCATTGTAACCAAAGCTCTAAGGCGTTGCGATCAATTGTCAGCCACCAAACAGTGAACAGAACTTTGAGGCTTGAGGTGGTTTTAGGTCGAGCGTTTCGGCCTTCCCAACCCGACGCCTTAGATTTTGGCTGACTTTCTGCGACCACGCAGCGAGCTTGCTTTCAAAGCGTTTTGACCACTCATCGACGACTTCTAATTTTGCAATCTTTTCTTTGTTGCGCTCCACGTAGTCTTTGTTGAGGAGTTTACTTGAAACCACAACTCCTCCAACAAAAAAGAAGATTCGCACGCTCAAACGAAGTATTAGCTCCGCAAAACCTGCCCCGGAGCTGTCCTGAGGAACATAAAACTGGCTCGCAAAGTCGGAAGTGCCAACAATCGAACCATTTACTGAATCTATGGCAGAATGAGTCTCTCGTGACATGGGACGCGCAAAAAATCCATTGGGATCGCGGCCCTCTCGAATAGCTCTTTGGTAGTTCTCAGATATCTCATCAAGGCGCGCTCTTAAGTAATTTCGTGGTGCATTTGAGATAACGCTAGTCGAAACCTTGATCAAGAGGGTTGATAGAGCAATGCCGCTAAAAAGGCCAAAGTCATCGCGATAAAAATTTGAGAACATTTGAGTGGCGGCGGCGAAAGGCAACCCAATAAAAAATTGCACAACCACGCAGCCTAAAACGCCAAGCCAGGTGTTCAGCTTTTGTATCTTCTTTGCGTTTTTCGAATCGATTTGCTCGATCGGGGTAAAAGGATCTTGGTGGGCTCGATAGGCCTTTTCGAAAAGCTCAGATCCCAGCTGTTTTCCAGCATACAATGTTTTTGAGACTGTCCACCTGGTACCCGTATACACCCAGCGTGAATAGCGATTAATCTTAAGCACGAGATTTTTTACAACCGCTGCATCAACAAGTAGCCCTAGAGAGAATCCGGTCATCATCATGGCAAGATCGGGGCTGTCGAGATTGGCATATACCACAATCGAATAGGCCACAATTTTTGAGCCATACCCATAGAAGATAAAAAATCTGTTTAGAAGGTTTGCTTTTCCATCTCTGATCGATGGATCGTACGGATTCAAAAAAGTATTGGCAGCCGTGTAAGGTTCGCTCTCTGACGAAGCGAGGCTGGATTTTTTATTTTGATTAAGAAGACTTTCTTGAAGGTCTAATGCGGTGCCGGGTTTGGCGCCAACCAGTAAATCAACTTGATGAACTTCCTCAACTCTAAGTTGTCGAACGGTCTCTTCGGCATAGCGCTCCAGGGAGCACGGCCCAGTAGGATCTGCACAAGAGGCCACCACCACGTACTTGGCTTCTTCCGGTGTATCTGGAGCATCTGTTTCTAGAGCATTCGAAATACTTTCTGGGTTCAAATTAAGCGAATCAAATGGCGCAAAAACTTGTAGGTCTATTCCTGCGTGAGGGAGTGGGGATGACTGACTCAACTGTAACTTTGTTGGCTCCGGCGGGGAGGTATTTGCATAGGCAGCGGGTGTGAAAACTAATTGTAGTGTAAGCAAGCCGCAAATAACAGATTTCAGCCTGACGTGGCTGTGCCTGATGGTGATTCCCCTCATCTATTCCCCCGAAAAGATTTTATTCGTTCTCTAATCTTCAAGCTCAAACCCTTTAGCGCTTAGTGGTTAGAAGGACGACCGAGCGAACGGTACGTCAGCGAACAAGTATGAGTCTACCTGAGATGTATCTCGCGTGTTGTTAAACTTCGGTTAAGGTGCTGTAATTACTATGTTTTGTAAAAATTACAGACTTTTCAAACAGCAAGTGTTTGAGATTTTTTTTAAAAGCTAGAGTTTCTTCCAAGCTTCAGTTCACAAATGAGGCTATAGCCAGAATCTCGGCTTCGGCGCCGGGTGGTTCGTATGGTTCTCCCGGCCCTTTAAAGAGGGCCGAGTTCTTCGACAGTTGTGCGAAAGGCCTTATAGGAAGAGACAGTGCTCCGGAAGACACTAAAATGGGCGACAAACCTGAATAGAAATTGAACAGTCTGGAAATCGTTACCAAGGCCAGTCGAAAACTCTGTGCGCTTATTGAGTAATGCTAAAATTGCCTGTGTGGGTGATTTACGGGTACTGTCTCAAAGTTTTTTGAAAACTAAGGTTCCACAGTCACTGATTTACGCCTCTTTAGTAGGGAACCACTTTAGCAAGGAACCACTTTAACAAGGAACCACTTTAACAAGGAACCACTTTAACAAGGAGCCACTTAGTAAATGAAAAGAAGTCAGCGTATTTGCAGTATACTCACTTTTTCACTGGCGGTCTCTCTTGCCGTTACGTCAAAAGCAAACTCTGATGGTGTGTGTGAGAATCTGCTACTGGTTGGAGCGAGATTTCTAGCCGAGCGGCAATTAGAGTTAGTTCCTGTTTTTGCGTCTAGCACAAGTAACGAGGCTGCACCGGAAGATACGCAGACCCCGGCTACTCAAAGAATGGCTGATTGGCTTACTCAATTAGAACAGGCCATTAAAGACCAAGCCATTGATCCTCAGGCTCTTGAAAAGCTCAAGGAGCATTTTCGTCAAAAGTATATTGTGAAATATGAAGACATCCCCGAGAGCTATTTTCATATGCAAGTGAAGATGGCTCGTGAGCAAGGCTATGGCACGAACAATCTTACAGATGCGCAGCGAAGGCAGATGGCAGGCGTGCTTATTGAGGATCAAAAGGCGTCGCTCAACCAATGGCTTGACTACCTATTGTCCTCAGAGACCTCCGAAATTTACCCCGTATGGATGAAGTACTGGACACTGGTGGAAATTGGAAAATTAGGTAAATTCAACCCTGAGCAAGGCACGTTTTCTGGAAGACCGCTTGGTACCGTGGCTCCTTTTGCAGAGCTCAACAGGGCAGCTTACGCGATGGTGGTTGATGTCATCGTGAAAGATCTTAATAAAAAGACTCTAGCTGAGGCGATCCATCCAAAGTTTGCAGACCTCATCCGCAAAAAGAATTTTTCAAACATGTATGCTCGAGCGCTTCAACTCAAAACTCGAGAAGTTGCAGACCTATCTTCAGTTGAAGGCCGCTGGATCAAGTACAATAAAGGATCTGATCACAGGCCGTTAGTATTATCGCTGCAAGGTAAAGCCACCAACTGGTGCACCGCCGGTGAAAAAACAGCCGAAGTGCAACTGAAAGCAGGCGATTTTTATGTGTATTACACAAAAGACAATTTAGGTGGCTTCACCCAACCTCGCATCGCCATTCGCATGAATGGTGCTGACATTGCTGAAGTCAGAGGTATTGGCAAAGATCAGAACTTAGACAGCCAAATTGCTCGTACCGACACCTTTGATAGAAAGTTGGTCGAGTTTGGTCCTGCTGGCAAGAGGTATCTGAAACGATCGCGTGATATGAAGTTACTCGCCACCCTCGAGGAAAAGCAAAATAGCGATGAAGAATTTACTGTTGATGAACTCAAATTCCTCTATGAAAAGGACTCGGCAATAGAGGGATTTGGAAATGAGAAACATCCTAGCATTGCGGAAATCAAGTCGAAGCGGGATTTTAGAGAGGATATCGCAAAAATACATAACGTAGATATTAGCCTTGTTACCAATAAAAAAGAGGATATCTTAAGCGGCAAAGCCCATTACTTTTACGGAGATTATGTACACGAACGTGGTGATGATCTGTCGCGAGCTCATTTAGTAGCCATTTATGGCAGAGCCGATTTTCAAAGTCTGACCAATGCTGATGGCCTTAGTGCTCTGACTCACATTGGTGGGGATGCTCGCTTTGGTGGCCTCACCGACGCAAATGGCCTCAGCGCTCTGATTTACATATTAGGGATGGCTCTCTTCGAGAGCCTGACCAATGCTGATGGCCTCAGCGCTCTGACTCACATTGGTGGGGATGCCATATTTAGGAGCCTCACCAGTGCTGATGGCCTCAGCGCTCTGACTTACATCGGTGGGAAAGCTTTCTTTATTGACCTCACCAGTGCTGATGGCCTCAGCGCTCTGACTCACATTGGTAGAGATGCCTTATTTTTAAGCCTCACCAGCGCCGATGGCCTCAGCGCTTTGACTCGGATTGGTAGAAGCGTTCTGACTCACGTTGGTGGGGCCGCTGGCTTTTCACCACTGGCCAACAACGCAAAAGGTCTCAGCGCTCTGACTCACGTTGGTGAGAATGCTTACTTTGACAGCCTCACCAGCGCCGATGGCCTCAGCGCTCTGACTCACATTGGTGGGCATGCTCACTTCCCCAGATTGTTGAAAAGAGTTTGGCGAAAAGAAGGGCTTCACGGCCGTTTTGTTAGCAGCTATCCATAAACAGCATTTCGGCGGTACATTTGCCTTTGTTTAGGGCCCCCAATAGATCTTGGGGCATACGGAAAGCCAATAGCCTCTAATGTGTTTTCATCAAGATACCTGCAAACACCTTTGAAGTGCTTACCCCACTCTACAATTTTGGTGTAAGGCCTCCTATCCCAGAAACTTTTGGTAGGAATGTTTTTGAGCAAGTTTTCTGAAGAGTTGGGTTTGGAGTTTCCTGAAGAGCTTACTGAGGATGCAGCCCCTCGTTGCTTATTCATCATGAGCCGTGCAATCAACCCACTGACTGATCGAATAAAATGAATGTAGCTATTTCTTGAGGCTGCCAGAATCACTAAGTGAAGATGATTGCCTCCGTTGGCGAAGCGATAGACTTTAACTCCAAATCTTTCACCTTGCCTTTTGATGATGCCGTAAATCTCTGCGTCTTTTTTGAGAAAAGACCTCGCGCCTTTAGCCCAACTTGAACGCATCACAAGGTGCATGGATTTCTTGAAGTTGATCGGTCTTTTGGCTTTTGGATGGTTCGTAAGAAGTGCGCCACCAAACTCTTTGAGAGCCTTTTCTTCTAAGATCGCAAATCCTAACTGTTTTGCTTTTACTTTTGTCTTGTTCAAGCCTTGATCCTTTTATCTCTACTTTCTCACTTTTAGGCCTTCAATCATTTGAAGTCCAGTATTTAATCAATTATGGTAGCGATGTCAAATTATTCCATCGATTTTGGATCGAGTAGTGGTAGGTTTTGGGTAAAGATTAATCTTCTTGAAGCTTAAACTTTGTTGAGGCGAGAGACGGCGCACGTCAGTGGTAGATCTGTTAAATCATTGATTTAACACGATGACTTCAACTCGCCCAAGTGACGTTGCCTGCTTATCCTGCTTATGCTGCTTATCCTGCTTATGCTGCTTATCCTGCTTATGCTGCTTATCCTGCTTATGCTGCTTATCCTGCTTATGCTGCTTATGCTGCTTATGCTGCTTATGCTGCTTATGCTGCTTATCCTGCTTATGCTGCTTATGCTGCTTATGCTGCTTATGCTGCTTATGCTGCTTCGGAGATTATCTTGCTTATCCTGCTTATCTTG
>PEZS01000004.1:27292-88396 GCA_002778785.1 Bdellovibrionales bacterium CG10_big_fil_rev_8_21_14_0_10_45_34
CCGAATTGTATCAAAGAGACCCAGGGTACACCGAAGGGTCCGGCTGCTGTGGGACTACTGAAGGTCATTGAGCCGCCAACTATGAGGGCTCCAATAATGAGCGAAAGAAAAAGTAGATTTGAACCTGTTTCTATTGTTCTTTTTAAATCTCCAAATCCTTCTATGCGAATTTTGTGAGCGTAGCTAGGATTGTTCCATCGCCTCAAAGCCTGCTTGAGCTGCCGAGGTAGTTGAGCAGCGAGGCTCGCCGAATCCTTCGCGATTTGAACAAAGTCTTTTGTGATTCTTTCGGGGTCATAGCGAGTCTTTGCAATATCTTGCGCAAACTCTAACGAGCTTTGAAGCAGATCAAAATCGTCTATAATCAAACGACCCATTCCTTCTACTGTCACCATCGACTTCAAAAACAACATAAGATCCGAAGGAACCTGCACTCCATTGGCCGCCGCTACAGAAGTGGAATCCATCAGAAGCCGCCCAAGATTTACTTGTTTAAAACTCAATCCAAAATAAGGGCCGATAAGATCCCGCAGCTGTTTGGCGAATTTATCAGGATCTATATTTTCAGAGTACGGAGCTATGTCTACCAACGTGTTTGCAAAAAGCTCGTAATCCTCATACGCAAGGCCCATTAACATATCAGCTATAGAGTCTCGAGTGCGCTCTGTGAGCCTGCCGACAACTCCAAAGTCAATCAAGCCGATGCGACCATCTGGCAAAAGAAATAGATTTCCGGCATGAAGATCACCATGAAAAAATCGATCTTCAAAGACCATCTGAAAGAATGCACGAAGCCCCGTTTTGACGACGTTTTCCGGCTGAAAACCCGCCGGCTCTTGACCTTCTAAATGCGATAGCGGGATACCCTCGATTTTTTCCATCACCAGAACTTCTGCGCTTGAGAACTCCGAAAACACGTGAGGAATCTTTATGTTTGGTCGGTGAGCAAAATTTTGCCGAAACCGCCGAATATTGTTCGCCTCAATAATAAAGTTCGTTTCAAGTTGAAGCGTGCTAAAAAACTCATCGACGATGGTCTCTGGATTAAACACTCTTATTTCAGGAATGTAGCGATTAAGCAGACCGGCGATAGTATAAAGTGCATTAAGATCGTTCTCGATGATCTGAGTTATTCCGGGCCGCTGAACCTTAATCACAACTTTGTGCCCACCAATCAAAGTTGCTTCGTGAACTTGAGCAATGCTTGCCGATGCTAGCGGGGTTTCATTAATTTCTTGAAAAACCTTTGTGTAATTGCCGTAGGCTTTGTTAAGTACACGCTCAACAGCTCGGAACTCTATGGGCTGCACTTGGTCATGAAATCTTTTGAATTCTTCAACAACCTCTTTCGGCACCAAGTCGGGGCGCGTAGCTAGTAGCTGTCCTAGTTTAACAAAGGTGGGGCCGAGTTGTTCAAAGGCTAACCTAAGTCTCTCAGCAACTGAAAGATGCTCAAGCTTTTGGTCTGATTTTTTAAAAAGGAATCGTCCTAGCTCAACTCGCTCAATGATATTCTGAAAGCCGTGGCTAGCGAACACGGCGACGATTTTTCGGAGTCTTGCGGCTCCCCTTATCGTCTGACCTAGTTGTTTTCCCACGGTGTATATTGCCACTTTTCGCCTTCTTTGGTTGATCTAACTTCCGGAGTATTTCAGCTCGGCGTTCGGCCTCGGTAAGAGGCTTATCATTAGGTTTCGAATCTTTAAGCTTTTCTCGATAGCGCTTTCCCTGGTTTCGGGCGCTCTGGCTGCGATCATTCTGGTCGCCATCACGATCACTTTGGCTTCGATCGCTCTGATTGCGATCACCCTGGTTTCGGTTTCCTGAGCTCCGCGCCTTCTTATCGCGATCACTCTTTGTTGATCGATGCTTCTTAGCATGGTTTGCAGTATCGCGTTTATCTTTATGACTAACGCTTTGCCTTGCCCCACCACCAAAAGAGGAGTCAGCCAAAACAAAATCAACCTGTCCTGTGTCGACATCCGCTTTTGACACAATAATCTTGAGCGGATCCCCGAGGGAGTAAGTCTTTCGGGATCGTTTTCCAACCAAGGAAAGAGTTTGCTCATCAAATTCAAAACTTTCACTTCCTAAATCTTCGGCTCGCACAAGCCCATCAATATCAACGCTTCTTAATAAAACAAATACCCCAAACTTAGTAACCGAGCTGATGAATCCTTCATACTCTTCGCCGAGGTGCATGCTCATGTAGCGTGCCTTCTTTATAGACTTAAAAAGTCGTTCGGCCTTCACAGATCTCTGCTCGGATGCACTCAACAAAGGTCCGGCACTTTCGAGATACTCAGACACCTTGTCCCAGTTTTGATCGGAATCCTTAAGGGCCTGCTTTAAAAGGCGGTGAACAATCAGGTCTGGATATCTTCTGATAGGTGAAGTGAAGTGCAAATAGTCAGAAAAACCTAGGCCAAAGTGCCCTCTGTTATCTGAAGAATACTGAGCTTGCTTCATGCTTCTTAAGGTTAAAATGCTCAAAATTTCGTGCTGAGGAGTGGCCTCAAATTGCTGTAACGCTTGAGTAAGTTTTTTCTGCAGGCTGCCTCCTGCGACTTTCTTCTTAGCACCAAAGGTGTCCAAAAAACTGTTAAGCATTTCAAGGCTATCAGCCGCCGGTTCATCATGAATTCGGTAAAGTGAAGGCACTTCTTTCTTTGAAAAATATTCCGCTACGGCGACATTAGCGGCAAGCATCATTTCTTCGATCAATCTATGAGCGAAAAGCCTTTCAGATCGAATCATATCGATTGGTGTGCCTGAGTCATCAAGTAGTATTTCTGTCTCAGGGATATCTAAATCGAGTGAGCCACTTGCCATTCTTTTGGCAAGAAGTAGCTTTGCTAAGTCGTTGGCACGAAGAACACAATTTATGACTTCAGGGTTCAATTGATCTCGCAGATTTTTCTCAAGCTCGTTTGCGGATGTTTGCGCACCGGTGCGATCGCTTGATGCCACTCGGTCGCTCGCTCCGTTGGGGCTTCGCGTTTGTAGTGCGCCAACGTCAAACTCTCCGTCTACTATTTCTTGCGCAATTCCGTAAGTTAGTCTCGCCTTAGACTCGATAACACATTCGTAAAAGGTTTCGCTTGTTCGCTCGCCCCTGAAATCAAAAAGCATATCAGCAGCAAACGCCAGGCGAGGTACGTTTGGTTTTAAAGAGCAGAGTTCGTTGCTCAACACTTCAGGTAACATGGGGGCAACAAATCTAGGGAAGTAAGTGGAGGTACCTCTTTTGTAGGCGTCTTTGTCTATTGCAGAACCGTCTTTTACATAGTGAGAGACGTCGGCAATAGCAACAATGAGCCGGAAGCCCTTTGCTGTTTGCTCAACATAAATGGCGTCGTCAAAATCTTTTGCTGTCGCGCCGTCTATCGTAATAAGACAAGTCTTTCGAAGATCTTTTCGATTTGGCACTTCACTGAGATCTGGGTCGCGTTTGAGATGTCGAGATTCTGCGATAGCACCTTCTGAAAACTCATTGGGGATGCCATGCTGAAACAAACACCGTTTTGCATCAAGTAAAGGGTCTTGAGCTGATCCTAGCACCTCAATAACATTTCCAGTTAACCGTTCCGTGTCGCTCGGGTACGTCGTAATTCGCACTCGAACTAGTTCGCTGTCTTTGGCATTTTTCGTATTGTCAGCTGAGATGTAAAGACTCTGCCCCCAGGTAGACTCATTATCGTAAATTCTTCCAGAGCCGTCGGGGCGAGAGTGAAACTGCCCAAGCACCTCGGTAATGCTTCTGCTCAAGATCTCGACGATTTCACCGTTATAGCGCCCGTCGCCCTGCTTAAAGGCTCGAATCTTTACTTGGTCTGTCGTCATTACATGGCCCATGGAGTGGCGTGGAATGTAAACGTCTGGATGCTCTCGGTCATCAGGAACAAAAAAGCCAAAGCCATCTTGATGGCGTTTAATTATTCCTTCAAGTAGTTGAGGCTGTTTTGTGTGAACTTTTGGTTTGTTGTTTTTGATAGATTTTGACTTACTCAATTTTGGCTTTCACTTTGGTTCTAGACCAGTAAAAACAATTCCTAGTCTGCAGGGGTTGTCACTTCCAAAGCCAACAAACTGCAGCCGACGAATTGGTCATTCAGCGTGTTCTGTACATTTAAAAGTACCGCATTTGGCAGCGGTTTTTCTTTTGGCTGAATATTCCTCAAGGTTAACTTTCTTGTTGCCCAAGTCAAGAGGCTGCAAGCAAGGGCCGCATTAACTGCCGATTACGTACAAAATAAGCGCTCCTAAAGACAAAAAAGCCAACATCGCCATGATTTGGTTGGTTTGTATTTTTGAAACGTAATCTGAAATCAGCGGATCTTTAGACGAGGTCCCTGAGCCGTCGAGCCATTTCAAAAGAATATTAACGCTGGCTAGCTTCGTGAGTTGATCTTGATGCAAGGCTGTGTCTTTAGAGGCAGCGGGAAGGTGCTGCCGTGAAGCTGCTAAAAGAGCTTTGTGTAGTTTTGCTTGCCTAAAGACAATGGCAGCTAATCCAAGTGTGCAAACAAAAATGCCCGCGTTTTCAATTGTGAGAAACATCGCTATTTATAATAAGACAATTGTCTGGTGGCGTCTATTCAACTTTGACTACCCGCAGGCATCACTTCTCGAGGAGGCGGTGGTTCGCATTTTTGAGCCATTTCTTTCGTTGCTCCCGGAGGCTGTGAGAAATCCCCTCTAAGCATGCATTTTGTAATGTATTTGACATGACCCTGAGTTTCAACGAAGCCAGACTTTTCCCAAGCACCAGTAAACTGCCACGGAAACCTACCAACCTTCGATACGAACCTTCCTTCGCCCGCGTTATAACTGGCAACTATGATCTTCCAAAAATCACTTTCGTAAGTAAGTTTGAAATGGAGCCTGCGAGCTAGCTCAGTACTTTCCAATACACGTCGCCCAGATTCAATAACCGTCATGCGTTCACGAAACTGCTTGTCTAATCTTACCATCAAATATCTAAAATATATTGCGCTATAGGCTACGGCCTTCTCAGGATCCATCATCATTTCTTTCGTCAAACGGTTTGGAGTTGCATACTTTTGGGCTGCAATTTTTTTAAGCTTGGCAACTCGGTGGCGTTCTTTCAAATCTTCAGACTGCTCGACATTTTCAATTTGACTTTTGCATTCTGCCAAAGCCAGTTGAACGGCGTCTTCCTTGGCATCACCAAATCGAGAGGTTAGATCTGAAAAATAATACGGATTACTGGTACTCAGGTTTTCGCAAATGTAGGTTTCTCGCTTTGCACTAAAGTAGTCTTCTAAACCTTGTTGAAAAAAAGTGCTGTACCCCGTGGTTTCATACTGTCTAATTTCATCTTCAATAACTGAGAGTTCCTGCCATAGAAGGCTGACCGATGGGTCGGTGGCCACCCATTCGTCCTTTATAATCGACCCAATAGATCGGGTCCACTGGATCTTGGCATAAAGCGTATTAGTTTTTTGAGGGTCTTTGGACTTAGACAGCTGATCTTCAAGATCAGAAATTCTTTCCTCTAAAAGGGTACCTATATCAGAATCTGTATCAGTCCCTCCAATAGCAAAGTCCTTAAGAAGCTCTGACAGCTCTTTGGTAAACTCCTGGTTCTTCACATTTTCCATCGAAGGTGGTAAAGTAGTTCCGCTAGTTTGTTGAATGAGGGGTGCGAAAAATTTATCGAAAAAGCTTAAACTCTTATTGTCAATTCGCTCATCTAGCTGATCCGCTAGTTTTTGGGCGTTGGTTTGCCAGTTTTTATAAGATTCAACTCTGCTGAGAACACGATCGTTGATGAGTTTTAGTATTAACTCTTGGCGATTTGCTAGTGAGCTGAGCTTTCGCTTTCGCTGCTCCTTGGTTTCGCCGCGATCAAGGTGATAAGTATTGTATATGAATTTGTTAATTTCAGGCACAGTATCTGGCATGAACTGAGCGATGCCAAATGCCCCCGCGCGACTAAATTCTTTGCCATATACATATTTTGGTTCGAAGCCACCCGACTCTCTTGTTAGCAGACAAGAGAACGCAGTGAATGGAACTTTAAAATACTCCGATGCCAGTAAGATGTCCCGCTTATAGGTTCTTCTATACTCCTCTAAACGCTGCCTAGCTACATTGCCATCTGCGCCTTGCGGTAAATAGCAGCTCATCCAGTGCTCAAGTTCTTGAGGTGATTTAAGAGATTGCGCAATAGATGCTATCTTTTCTCCTCTTCCTCGAATTTCGTAGACTCCGGATTTTGAGTTTATACTGAGCCCGATTTGTGAAGCAAGAAATGGTGAAAAAACCACGAGATCTTTGGCCCAACTAGTGGAGCCCATGTAGGCGTTTGCGTTAATTGTTATGCTTACCAAGAGTGAAGACAATCCAAATGCAAAAAATTTGTTCATCTTCGCCTCCTTTTATCCTCGTAAACGTCCAAGTGATTCATTCATTTTAAGCACCTGCTCATCAATTTGAACAAGACGCTGTTTATCTTGATTAACAAGCTCCTCAGGAGCATTTGCCAAATACTTTTCGTTATCTAGTTTGCCGCGAATGACAGACTGTTCTTTTTGAATTTTTTCGATCTGCTTTTCGACGCGCTTAATCTCTTCATTAAAATCAACAAGGCCTTCTAGTGGTACTGCTACCTGCAATGTCTCTTCTTGAACTGAAAGAGTTGCTACAGCGCACTTTGCAAGATTTGCTGAAGGTTGCACAGCAAGGTCGCCAACTCGTGCTAACCTTTTAATTAGATCGGAGTGATTACCTAAAAGCTTCTGAACCTTACCAGTTTGAGGAACAAGCACAACATTCAGCTCTATTGCGGGGCTAATGCGATTCTCTCCGCGGATATTCCTCACGGCTGTGATGACATCCTTGACGACAGCGATTTCCTCACTCACATCGGTAGCAGCAAGGTCAAAAAGATCTTTCTCGCTCGCAATGCCCGGGTAAGTCTTATTTGCAAGAATGCCACTCGTAAAGGGCAGTCGCTGATAGATTTCTTCTGTAACAAAAGGAGCAAACGGGTGCAATAAACGCAAGGCACGCTCTAGCACCTGGCAAAAAATCCAAAGTGCTGAGCCCTTTTCCGTCACTATGTTACCGTATATTGCAGCTTTACTCATCTCAACGTACCAGTCGCAGAAATCATGCCATATAAAATCATAAATTGTATTTGCCGCGTCGGATAAACGAAATTCATTCAAATTTCTATCAACGGATTCACATGTGACCTTTAGTCTCTGCAAAATCCACTGATCCACATTTGAAAGCATTCCTCTTGTGGGAGTTGATAATTCGAGGTCTTTGTTTTCCTCGAGAGCCGACAGCAAAAAGCGCGCCGCATTCCACACTTTCGTGATGAAGTTTCGGTGGCCTTCTAGGCGTTGTTCAGAAAATTTCAGGTCTCTACCTGCCATGAGTGAAGCAATTAAAGTGAACCTCAGTGCATCGGCTCCGTACTTTTCTATCATCTCAAGTGGGTCGACCGTGTTGCCAATCGATTTAGACATCTTCTTGCCTTGGGAATCCCGAATGAGGCCATGTATGTACACAGTTCTAAATGGCACATCCTCAATAAAGTAGAGCCCCTGCATAATCATTCGTGCGACCCAAAAAAATATAATGTCGTGTCCAGTAACAAGCACAGATGTTGGGTAAAAAGTCTTGAACGATTCCGTTTTTTCTGGCCACCCAAGGGTACCAAACGGCCAAAGACCCGAGCTAAACCAAGTGTCTAAGACATCTTCATCTTGTTTAATGTTCGAATCGCCGCATTTTTCACACTGCGTGGGATCTTTCTCTGAAATGGTAACATGCTGGCAGCCTTGGCAGTACCAAGCGGGAATGCGGTGGCCCCACCATAGCTGCCGCGAGATGCACCAGTCCTGAATGTTGTTCATCCAATGAAGATAAGTTTTTGTCCAAAGGTCAGGAACAAAGCGAACTGTTCCGCTCTCGACAACTCTCTTTGCGCCAGTTGCGAGGGCGTCAATCCTGACAAACCACTGTTTAGACAAGAAAGGCTCGACTCGCACGCCCGATCTTTCAGAAACCGGAACTGACACTTGGTGGGTTTCTTCTTTAACAAGAAGACCCTGCGAGGTTAAGTCTTCGACGATTTTCTTTCTGGCAGCATCGATCTTTAGACCCTTGTAGGGGCCAGCATTTTCATTAAGAGTGCCTTCGATGTTAAGAATATTTATCATCGGTAAGTCGTGTCGCTTGCCCACTTCGTAGTCGGTGAAGTCGTGCGCAGGAGTTATTTTTACAGCTCCAGAGCCAAAGCTCTTGTCGACAAAGCTGTCCTGTAAGATGGGAATTTTCTTATTAAGTAGCGGCAAAATGACGTTTTTGCCTGCAAATTTCTGATAGCGCTCATCATCTGGGTGGACACAAACTGCCGTATCGCCCAATAGCGTCTCTGGCCGTGTTGTAGCGATCGTCAAAAACTCTTTACTTCCCTCGATGGGGTACTTGATATGCCAAAGCGAACCCTTTTCTTGACGATGTTCGACTTCTAAATCCGACACGGCTGTTTCTAACTGAACATCCCAGTTTACAAGTCGCTCACCTCGATAGATGAGTTGTTTTTTATAAAGATCTACAAAAACTTTACGAACCGCCGCAGAAAACCCCTCGTCAAGCGTGAACCTTTCGCGGCTCCAGTCAAAAGATCCCCCAAGTCTCCTCATTTGGCTGCGAATTCTGTCGGCGTAGGTTTCCTTCCACTTCCAAATTTCTGTTTCAAATTCGACACGCCCTAGCGCCTTTCGAGTCTTGCCTTCTTTTTTCAGATTCTTTTCAACAACGCTCTGAGTGGCGATGCCCGCATGGTCGGTGCCAGGCAAATAAAGCGTGTTAAATCCGCTCATTCGCTTCCAGCGAATCAGTACATCTTGAATTGACTGATCAAGTGCGTGGCCCAAATGCAGTGAGCCAGTTACGTTAGGCGGCGGCAAAACGATGCAGTAGGGTGGCTTGGTTGACTTATCCTCAGATGTAAACGACTTGCTATCGATCCAAAATTTATAAATGCGTTCTTCAAAATCTTTAGGATCAAAGCGTGTCGGAAATTCACTGTTAGCCATCGCAGCTCCCCCTTTTGAAAGGATAGAAAAATGCTAAAGAAGCCCAGTATAGTGGTGTCCTGAATCGGAATCCAGCATTTGGGCATGTTTTAAATGTGTACTGGTTCATTTTCGGCGTCACAACTATCGACGACTCAAGCTCTTCTTTTTGGTTGCCGAAATTTACTTCGATCCCTTAGAAAATTCATGCTCCACAGAGTCATTCGCACCTCTGACCCAAGATGTCGAAAAGGTAAATGGCTGGGCTTTGTTGATACCTTCGGCGGATTGCATTTGATGAATGGCGCGAATCATGGCAGCCAACTGAGTGCCCTTCGGTGCACTTGTCTTGTCAGGCGCATCCGACATAGCGACGGCTCCCACCAGCCCGAGTACAAGAGATAACCAATAAAGAGCAGAAAAGATTTTGCTTCTTAGTTTCTTCATTCGTGCCTCCTCTCAGGCTCAACTCTCTAATTTGTACTTTTGCAATCTAAAAGCCAGATATTGGCGCGTTGTCTAAGAGTTAGACATAGCTTGCCTAGATAATTTACTTTTGATGGGCCGTTAACTGTCACTCGGGGGAGTTCAAAGTCGATTCACAGTAACTTCATAAGGCATAAATATTGAACACAGGTAATGTGTGGAGGACCGTTTGAGGAAAGCAAATTCAAATTATATAAGCTTAGTGGTAGTTTTGGCGTTACTCGCCGCGTGCGCGCCTCAAAGAGATCCTAACTACAAGGCTCCCGAAGATTTTCAGGGTTTAGTCGACCAAGGCGTGAGCCCAAAACTGTCAGACTCTGGGCTAAACTACATCGATAACCCCGAGATTAGCCGAGTTTTGCAAGATCACTTTTCTACCGAGACGTCATCTTCTGAAGACTCCACAAGGATGCGAAATGAGGACCTTTATTTTGCCCAGAGGATTTCGGGCATCAATCTTTCAGACTCTGTTGTTTTAGAAGGAGAGATTCTAGCCGGACAACCAGTGGCCATGAAAGTGGCCTTCGAACCAATGAGTGAAGACTCCGATAGTGAAATCATATTGGAGGGTGTATGGCGCACGTCCGCAAAGGCCCAAGAATTTACGGCGGAATTAAAATCCTCGAACGGTTATACGGCGGAGGTCACTGCCAAAACCAATACAAACAATGCCTCAAAACTTATCGTCGGAAAACTCAGGGAGCCTGTTAAGAGCAGAGCTAAAGACTCTTCCAAAAATGATTTACCACCAACTGTTTCGTTTGGTCATAGGATAGAATCGAAAGAGTTGGTGCGTAGAACTGCCAATGATGATGGCGGTAAAGAAAGTGTTTGGCCGGTGACTGAAGTGACGGCTCAAGTTTATGGTGGTGTCGCAAAAAGCGATTTGTATGAAGATAAATTTGCAGGAGGCAATTCCGAAAATAATTCTCAAGAGAGCCGCTCAGGTAACCAAGTTGTCCAATCACCTAGTAGGGGTGGTGAGTCATCCCTAAAACCTCGTTTTTCAAGGCCGATTGCAACAATTCCCTTAGTTGCAGCAAAAGAAACGGGAACTCTCGTAGAAGTCAACACTGATAGGTTTGGGCAGGTTTACGTAGCTCCTTACAGTCAAGAGGAACTAGTTCCAACTTCTAACGATGAGAATGAAGAGTCTCCTGATTCAAGACTTGGCAATGTGACGTTCTTGGTTGGATCGGGCGTGGGTTCGGGCGACGACGATGATTCAGACATAGATTCTGATAGCAGTGCAGGTTTGAACGAAAATGACGATCAAAGCCAAGCGACTAATCCTTCTGCGTCTTCAGAGGAGTCGAGAAGCTCTCAGCAGAGTCTTGAAAATATTTTTGGAACATTTGAAATCATCGGTAAAAAGAAACCCGAGAATGCTAAACAGAATGGAAGCGCCACAAAGGAGCCTTCAACCCAAACTGGCAGTGAGAGGCAAGGCCGTCCTTCAAAAGGTTCGCATACTCAAACGGGCGTCCCGCCGAAAGATGGAACGCCAGCCAACTCTCAGCCTTTGAAGTCAGACGGAACTCCGTCTAATTCAAAGTCAGACGGTGCTCCAAATAAACAGAGTGCTTCTTCACCATCGGGAGTATCACAACCAACCAGTGCGGCTGTCCAACCTCCGAGGGCTTCTAGCGTGGCTAGTCCACCGACGACTAAATCACCGACCACGGCAGCTTCACCAGCTACGTCACCAAGTGCCGTTGCTCAACCTCCTAAAACTTCTAACAGTGCGGCTTCGCCGGCAAGTTCTTCCGGTTCACAAACAACCGCCGCCACTGCGGGGTCTGATCAGAGACGCAGTGCCACCAATGGTACGAGTAGAAGGCAGGCACCAGCGATTTACGTAGTTCGAGATCGAACCTCTAAAGATAAAAATTCGTGTCCGCTTAGGATGATGGGTGATTTAAAAGATCCAGTGATCAAAGAGCTTTGGGAAGATTGCGCCGACCCGAGAGTGAGAAAGCGAGCTCTCGATTTGGTTGCAAATGATTCGCACGCTAAGAGTATACTTTCGCATCTCAGTGACGGTTCTGAGCCGTCTATTTCAGGGTTTGCCATCGATTTCTCGTCTTTTAAAAATCCTAAATCAAGGAGTCTTTACCAGGTGCATTCGGCATTGAACCGAGTATATCGATCTGAAATGAAGGGCTCCGCCTGCCACCCAGGGTTGATCTCCGTAGTGGCGCGAGAGTCAGCTTTTCAAAACTGTGCTTTAGCACTAGATAAAGCTGGGCGAACAACTGATACAGGCCTCTGGCAGTTTGTCGACACCACAGCTAAAGGCTTCACGAACTATCTCGGAAAAATTACTTTAGGTAGCAATAAGTATGTAAAAAGGCCTCTTGTAACTAGCCCCTACTACTGCCCGACGTTACAAGACGGCAGAACAAATCCTTTGTTGTCAACACGAGCTGCCTGCGCACTTTACGAAAGTAATCGAGGTATGCCAGAGCTCAAGATTATGCGTCTGGGATCCCACGATTTGTTTAAGTATCTTCAAATGTATTTTGCTTTGGGTGGTGGAACATTTAGAAGTGCAGTGAATGGATCTGATACTTTACGTACAGAGTACGAACGTCTGCCAGAGTCCGAGAGACGTGGTAACCAAAGAGCAACTATTCTTATTTCTAAGTACTACGGCAATCGGTTTTATGATCTTTTTGAAGACCGATTGCTACCACAAAAAATCGGTCGCCTCGATGTCTACAGAAGAAGAGACTATGTGTTGATGGTAAATATTGGGTTCTGGGCCATGCTTGATCCGGCGGGCTTTGAGGTAATGGTGGCAAATCACCTGCGCGAAAAAATAAATGCTGCACGAACTCCCGCAGAAAAGAAAAAGCTCGAGGCAACTCAGGCATGGTTCTCGAAGATTGCCGACAAACTTCCGCATATGGATCAATACGGAAACTTCATAGCAACAGACGGCCCAAGCTAGCCTCAGCTGAGTAATCGCACCTAGTGATTCTACGCGACGGGAATCGCTGCACCCACATGAACAAACGAGGCTTTCGCTGCTCTGAAAAAAGATGGTTAGATTTTCATCAACGAAACGCTTGAATGCCGGTGATGTAGTTACCCAGAATCAAACGATGGATGTCTTCTGTACCTTCGTAAGTGTTGACGCTCTCAAGGTTAGCCATATGGCGACCACACTGATATTCGTCGGTAATGCCGGAAGCGCCAAGAATATCTCGGGCGATTCGCGCAATTTCTAGCGCCTTTGAAACGTTGTTCATTTTTGCCATAGATACGTGCTCTGGCTTGACTTTATTTTCGTCTTTCAAACGACCTAAATGAAGAGCAAGCAGCTGACCCTTCGTGATCTCGGTGAACATGTAAACCAGCTTCGCTTGTACCAACTGAAAAGACGCTATTGGTTTATCAAACTGTATTCTTGTTTTTGCGTAGTTAAGCGCTTCTTCGTAACAAGCCATGGCTGAGCCAAGAGCGCCCCACGATATTCCATACCGAGCATTGTTAAGGCAAGCGAAAGGCCCACGCAATCCCTCGACATTGAGCTGCTGAGACACTGGCACCTTGCAATCTTCAAAAATCAATTCAGAAGTGACGCTAGCTCGAAGACTAAACTTGTTGTGAACATCGTTTGTTCTAAAGCCGGCGGAATCGCGATCAACAATCAAACCTATGATCTTGCCGTCATCGTTTTTTGCCCAAACAATGGCAAGGTCACAAATTCCGCCGTTTGTGATCCACATTTTAGAACCATTGAGAATATAATGATCGCCGTTTTTTTTCGCTCGCGTGATCAATCCACCAGGATTTGACCCGAAATCTGGCTCTGTGAGTCCAAAGCTGCCAATGAGTTCGCCCTTCGCCATTTTTGGTAAATACTTTTTCTTGTGCTCCTCTGTTCCGAACGCGTAGATAGGGAACATACAAAGCGCCCCTTGCACACTGACAAAGCTACGAAGGCCGCTGTCACCTCTTTCGAGCTCCTGCATGATAAGACCATAGCTTGTGTAATTTAGGCCTGCGCATTCATAGCCTTGAATTGTTGCGCCGAGCGTGCCGAGTTCCGCAAGTTGAGGGATCAACTCTTTGGGGAACCTGCCTTCTCTATGATTCTTTTCGATAATCGGAATGATCTCGCGGCTAACAAAATTCCTTACAGTATCGCGAACCATGCGTTCGTCTTCGCTCAGGTGGCTGTTGATATCAAAAAAGTCGGTTCCTTCAAAGGGTTTCATGGCTCCCCCACGTTGTTAAAAAGTTTTAACCGGATGACCTCGACAAAGGGTCAAATCAGTAGCCAACGAGGCCACGGACGGCCGGACATGTTCACGGATGAACACTTTCTTATAGCCCGCGGGGATGAGGGCTGGCAAGCCGCCGCTCAGGGGGTGAGCGGCGAGCGAAAGAGAGAAGTTAAGGAATTTCAAACAACTGTTTTAAACCTTTTTGCCAAGGTAGGATCTCAATGCCACCCTGCAGCTCTCTCGTTTCGGTGCCTAAGTAAAGAACCCAAGAGTTTAGTTTTTTGCCGAAGTAATTTTGAAAAGACTTGAGCCCCTTTAAGTCGTGCACTCCAACGTTCCGAGAGGCCTTGACTTCGATTGCATAAACATCGGTTTTTCTTTCAACGACAAAATCGACCTCAAGTTGGTCTTCAGTGCGGTACGAGCTGATTCTCATATCAAAGCCCAAGTTTTTTTGTAAGGATCGAATTTGTTGAAAAATAAAGTGTTCAAACAGGTTGCCAATCCTATCTTGAGCAAGCGAATAGCTCCCGAGAATGGAATTTAAAACTCCTACGTCAAAGCAATAGAATTTTGGGTGTTGAACCAGTCGCCTGGTTGCGGATTTAGAAAACGGCAGAACCTCTTCGACAACCAAGGTGTCAATGAGAATATCGAAGTATCTTCGAGCAGTTAATCTTTCGACCATCGCCTGACTGGCATATTTGGAAAAATCGATGTGTTGGCCCGACTTCGACAGTGTGACATCGAAAAATCGCGTGAAACCTTGAATATCCTTTGTGAGCGCCTCCGCCTGAATTTCTTCTTTGAGGTAAAGAGCTACGTAAGAGTTAAGTACGGCCTTCCAATCATTTGTTTCATCTAGGTGGATGCCTGGTAAGCATCCCCGTGAAAGTGCGCGCTTAAGTTCAAACTCTTCTTCGCCAAGCTCCAAAAACGTCAAAGGTCCTAACTCGAATCGAATGACTCTTCCGGGTAGTAGGTTAGCATTTCCCCTTCTCAGTTTTCTCGCGCTAGAGCCGGTTAAAAGAAATCTTTGTTTGGGGTTGTCATCAATAAGAACTTGGATGGTATTGAGCAAACTGGGGATACGCTGAATTTCATCAACGAGTATGATCTTCTTTTGAGTAGTAAGTTCCTTGATGAGTTCCGTGTTTCTAAGATGGTTGAAATACTGTATCTCATCCGCTAGGTTGATAACCAAATCAGGTGAGAGTCCCTTTAATAGGGTGGATTTCCCAGTTTGCCTGGGGCCCAAGAGCAAGATGGATTTCTTGGTTTCCTGAATAGTTTTAGATAGTTGCCTGTCTACAAGCATACGTTATCACTTTACGGCTGTTTTTGATCATGGTCAACCGACAGCGGCCAGGCAAATTTGGAGCTATCCGTACAGGACTTACGCCTGTGTTTGGACATAGGTTACTTCGAAGCCCTAGTACGAAACTAGGTTTGTGCTTATGTTTCGACTTAGGAGCTTTGAAGCCCTACAACGAAAGGGAGTTAGCTGTGGCTAACGTGCTCATAATTGGTAGTGGAGGCAGAGAGGCGGCTCTCGCAAGATCTCTCGCTTCAAAAAACACCCACGTTTTTGGCGGTGCCAGACTGAACGAGTCGCTTGAATTTGTCGGAGTCTGCCCTTTGAGCGAAAAGACTCCAGATCTCCTCGCAGACTGGTGTCACAGCAGCGGAATAGATCTCGTCGTTATCGGGCCCGAAACACCACTTTGCGATGGCCTTTCAGATAGGTTGCGTGAAAAAGGCCTAGCCGTTTTCGGAGCCTCTCAGAAGGCCGCTCAACTTGAGGGCTCAAAAATTTTTGCTAAAGAATTTATGAAAAGACACCAGCTTCCAACCGCCAAATATGAATCAAGCTCAAAATATGATGAGGCTTGCCGATTGCTAGAGGATTTTCAAATTCCTGTTGTGATCAAAGCAGATGGTTTAGCGGCGGGTAAGGGAGTGTACATTTGTCAGAGCAGGTTAGAAGCTCAAACAGCCCTACGCGAAATAATGCTCGATAAAAAATTCGGTAGTCACACTACAAGCGTAGTTATTGAGGAGTTTCTTGAGGGAAAAGAAGTAAGTGTTCTCGTTTTAACAAACGGAACAGATTTCGAGCTTCTGCCGCTTGCGCAAGATCACAAGCGGCTACTTGATGATGATCAGGGGCCAAACACGGGCGGCATGGGAGTCGTTGCACCGGTTAAGTTAGAGTCAGCTCTTATGGCGCAAATTCACAAAGATATTTTGCAGCCGACGATTCGAGCGATATCAAGAGAAGCATTCGACTACCGAGGTATTTTGTATTTTGGCTTAATGCTGACGGCTAACGGCCCAAAAATTTTAGAGTTCAATGTAAGATTTGGTGACCCAGAAGCGCAGGCCATTCTCCCTTTGCTAGAAGGAAACCTCTTTGAAACATTGCTTGCTGTCGCAAAAGGCGAGCTACCGAAAGTTAGGACAAACGGCAAGTGTTCATCTGTCATTGTCCTTGCCGCTGAAGGCTATCCCGAAAACCCAATTAAAGGAGTTAATCTGGGCGACCTTCGAGGTAAAGATAAAGACTCTGACAAAGAAGCAAGCCCGGCAAATGTTGGCGGTAAAAATGGGCCTGCTGCTTCGCAAGTCAATGAAGCAAACACTGAAGCTGACTTAAAACAGAGTTTCGAAAGCTTGCTCGAAGACGCTCGCAGCGAGCTTTACTGGATTCATGCGGGAACAAAAAAGTTAGAAGATGGAACTTATGTTAGTGATGGCGGACGCGTTCTCAACTTAGTTGCTGTTGATGACTCTATCGAAACTGCACTTCAAAAATCGTATGAGTATTTGGACCGGCAAAATATTCCCTTACATTATAGAAAAGATATCGGATCCCGCCGTGATGAGAGCGCCCGACAGTGATTGGATCGATATCCTGAGTTTGATTAAAGATGTGATTTTATGCTAACTGCTTAATGCGATATAATCTATTATATGACTTTCCGACCACTGGGGCATCGCTCGCGTCGTACCAAATGATCGTAGTAATGATAGTCGACTAGTTCCAGTCGAAATGAAGATTGAGCATGCTCGTAGAGGTTGCCGATTCATGGTTGATCAAAACCTTTGAGGTGTCGCTCAGTTGCTCGGTGAGAGCCATTTGAAAGTTGGAGTTGGCTGCGTTGTAGTCCATGCTCGCATCAAAGAATCCCTTGTAATCGAGCTTTGCTCGTTGCTCAAAGGCCAAAACTTGCATACCAAACGAATGTGATACGGAACCCGGCTCGCGGCCACCGAGGCTTACCTCAGTTTTTAGTTTTTGTTCAATTTCTTTCGCGGCTCTTGCTAGTTCTGGATTATTGAAATAGCGACCTTCAACTAATGACTGAAGGCCTTTGTTCATAACACGCTGGCCAACGTCCCTGCCGTCAGCATGATTAGGAATGTCCGTAGGAATCGTGTTGGTTATTGAATTCTTATTAAAAACAGGATTAGGCCTCGCCTCGACGCCATCAAATTTATCCCAATCTAGTCCGGCGGCAAGGCCGGGGACAGATAGTTCTGACTTACGGCGCTTATCGTTTTTTACACGCCCTTCAGCGAGAGAATCTATGAAGTTTGGTCCAACAAATAGAGTTGACGACCTTGAGGTGGAAGTTTTCGTGGTTTCAGACTGAGAGCTCGTATCCGAAGACGCAATCGTTAGGTTTTGTGAGCTGAATTCCGATGGGGCAGAGTGACCGTAGACTGGAGCCAATAGACTGAGGCTAATAAAAAGTTTCGAAATTTTCATCTCAAACTGAGATGCCCTGGCGACCGGTGTCGTCGCAGGATTCTCCTTAGTAAGGGTTAGCTTTGTTTGTACGCTCTTAGCTAAATTCATATAAATTAATAACGCAAATACTGTGCCCACCTAAGCCATGTGGGTTAGGTATAGAGTAAGTATGCTGATTACCACGTTATCAGGTGATCAATTTGAGCTCAGCCTGTCAAATCAAGAGGCAGTTAGGGTAGCGGCCTGACTAAAGTTTGGTCATTTAGGTAAATCTTCCATGGTATGGGGCTTATTGAGGTCCTTGCACACCCCCGAATTCTTCGAGAATCTAGGAGGATCGGCGGTGCTTTTCTGTAAGGTCGCAGATTTTTCATAAGGTCGCTGTAGCTCTCGTTTGAGGGGAGGGGGGGGCGAGCGCCTCCCGCGACGACGTGTCGTTACATGCTTGTGGAGTAAATCCTAGATGCAAGTGGCGGCACGCCCTCAAAACTGCTATTCAGGGCGGAGTCTGCATTTTCCGTTATAAGGCTTCGCGGGTCCTTAGCGGGTTGAGACTTTTCCTTACCAAAAACCTGAAGCCCTTTCTTTTTAATCTTTTCTACAAGCGTTGTGCGATTCAAACCTAGCAACATAGCGGCCTGATTTCGGTTTCCGTCAGTTCTTTTTAGTGCCTCAAGGATGAGATCGTTTTCAAACTTATCAACGAGGTGATTGAAGTCTATTCCAGAAAAAGGAAATTCAACTACTCCGATCGCTGGTAGCATAGCTTTATTGGCTCGATACTTCGGCGGTAGATCTTCGAGCGTAATTGCACCACTTCCTTTTAGAATCGAAAGCCGCTCGACCAAGTTCTCAAGTTCGCGCACGTTACCGGGCCACGCGTACTGGCTCAAGACATCTGTGACTTCGCGAGAATAACTGCCTACCATACGACCCTTTGTGCGGTTGAAAAAATCTCTGAAATGTTCAAGCAAAATAGCGATGTCGGCTCTTCTTTCTCGAAGCGCGGGGATATGAATAGGGATAACATTGAGTCGATAATAAAGATCTTCGCGAAAAGTACCGCGCTCAATCATATCTTCTAGGTTTCTGTTGGTCGCCGCAATAATTCGAACGTTAACTTCTACGCTTTTGGTAGACCCAAGCGGTTCAAAGCGCTGATTTTGAAGTACTCTTAAAAGCTTAACTTGAAGACTTGGTGAGAGCTCGCCAATCTCATCCAAGAAAAGGGTGCCGTTATCAGCAAGTTCAAACCTTCCCACGCGATTTTGGGTTGCACCCGTAAATGCCCCCTTAATATGACCGAAGAGCTCACTTTCTAAAAGCTCAGCGGGTATGGCGCCACAATTCACTGGTATTAGTAGCTCATTTCGCCGACTCGAGTTTTGGTGAATGGCCTGCGCCACTAATTCTTTGCCTGTTCCACTTTCACCCGTCACAAGTACAGTTGCATCGGTGTCACAGACTCTCTCGATGAGCGATAACACTGACTTGATCTCTTTGCTTTCACCGATGATATTTGAAAACTTATACCGATGACTTATATGCTGCTTAAGAGCAGTGTTTTCTGTTTTAAGCTTTTTTTGCTCGATGGCCCTGTCAATCACAACGGCAACTTCTTCTAGATTAAAGGGCTTTGTGATAAAATGGAACGCTCCCCGCTGCGTGGCCTCAATAGCATTTTGAACAGTGCCAAATCCCGAAAGCACGACGACTTGAGTTTGTGGGTTCTGGCTCCTGATTTCTGTCAAAAACTCTATGCCGTTTCCGTCAGGTAATCTGAGATCCAAAAGTACAACATCAATCTCGGAGTTTTTGCTAAGTAGTTCTCGAGCTACAAGTAGTGATCCTGCGCTGAACACTTGAAAGCTGCGCGATTCAAGAAATCTTGTGATGGAAATCCGAATTGACGATTCGTCATCTATAACTAGAACTTGCCCTCTCATTGAATCCCCTTCCTAGGAAAACTTTTTTGCCTTCTTGGCATATTTAATGAGCGGCCGGAAGATCGACGTTCAAGGGGCCGTCCGGCGATTGGCGGCTTGGGTATAATCAGGTTAAGTGAGCTTAATTGACGGTGTCAATTTTAGCTGTCAAAGATTTGGACCTGGATATGCTGTTCCGGTCTATCGGCAAGGAAATACTAAGAAGAAATTGCCCAATATCGTCGAGTCCTGATGAAACCATGACGTCGAGCTCGGCAAGTATTTGGCGAGCGGCCCCCCAAAGCGGGCCTTGAGGTGCCTCCCTCAAGGCCAACTCTGACGGTAAACAAATCGTAATCACTAGACTCATCTCAACAGAAGAAATTTCAATTCTAGGAGGCACTGCCAAACCCGCCTGAGCAATAAGTCGAAACGCCTCTTGCAAGAAACCAAGCAGAGCTTGAAAGATAAGGGCTTCTATTCCGAAGACAGGGGGGTGCTCATCAGATTGTTCGAGTTGTATGTTCAGCCCTAGAGCTCGTGTTTGTAACTCTAAGATCTCTAGTACAGCCATAGTGGTGTTCGATAAATCAAAGGATGATTCAGCGATTTCTTCAGGTCGTCTTGTGAAGCTCAATAACTTTTCAACCATTGATTTGCATCTGAGCGCGCCTTCATTCATCAGCTGTACATCTGCTTGAATCTCGCTTGGCAAATTTTTATCGGCCATTAGCAGGTGCAAAAAAGTTAACATGCCGGCAAGGGGATTATTTATCTCATGGGCTATACTAGATCCAATAATTCCTAACTCAGCCATGCGCGCATTTTGGATTTGCTTTCTTTTTGAGATCTCTCGCTTTGTTACGTCTTTATAAATGTTTACATAGATCGACTGCTTCGACGAAAAGTTAACACGCTGGCTGGAAACTTCTAAATACGCCCTTTTACTATCGGTATCAGATTCCGTGAGTAAGAAGCGCGAACCCAGACGACAGTTTGGGCATGGCTCATCTCGGTTGAACAGCTTAGCGTAGCATTTAACGTTATCCTCAGGCGAAGCAGAAAAGCTCTTGTTAAATCTCACAACACTGTAGTCGCTATCTATAAGTGCAATGGGCTCGTCGAATGCATCAAAAGTAGTCTTCCACTGAAACTCAATTTCTTCTACTTGCTTCATACTTTCTATTCTTTCAACTGATATATTCACCGCGGGTAGAGTGAGTTGAATCTTCTTGCTTTGATCGGCAGAAATTTTGTTAGAAGAAGTTGCCACCAGAACGTAGGCTTCCGCTTTTGCCACAAAATGCAGAATGCGCTGATGGGGCTGAGTCTTTTCTATGTGGTTAAGCTGAGCCTCGGGCAAAATTCGAATACGAGCCTTTTCTTTCGGGTCGAATATGAGACTGGTGAGTAAGTTTTCGATCTGAAATATCGAACTTGCTGCCTCTAGGTTTGCTAAAAGTTTGCTGAGAAACTCTAGTTTTTCAAGCTGTCCCTCAATGCGGCGATTAGTCCTTTGAATAGATTCTTCACGTTCATGAACTGCGGCTTCGAGAATTTCGTACTGTTGGCTTAGGAGCTCGTTTTGTTCTTCGAAGAGCTGCATAAGAGTTCTATTTTGAATGATTTCTCCGTAGGTTTCTATGGCCTCGCGAATAGCCACTTCTGCCTCCTCTTGACTGGGGCCGATAAGAAGATGGCTTACTGAAACAGAATTGCAAAGCTGAATGAGTTCGGTGTCGGGCAATAGAGGGTCAATGAGAATGAACTGAACGTTTTCATAGCTTTTTGTAAACTCCTTGAAAATAAGAATCTGTTCGCTGAGCGGTTGATTTGATCCAAATAATATTAGCACCTTTAAATTGGCGAGATGTTCAAGTTGGCTTCGCCAAGCGCTTAGCGGCGAGTACATGATGCTATCAAGAGTCCCATACGAAGGCAAAGCGCCAAGCCAGAGTGTCTCCGCATTCACCCTGTCAGCCGACCCACTTTTTCGCTTTTCTTGCTGATACTTGGATGATTTTGTCAAGCTAAGAACTCTCCAAGTTATCGAAGTAAGCAGCTCGCGTGAGGAGTTGAGGAATCTCTTTGAGGTCTTCTACGACAACGTCAGGTTTTTCGTTGAATTGAGATTCTACCTCGTGTGCATGTTCTCCGTACCGGACCCAGATTCCCTTTAGCCCATTGAGTTTCGCAGGAACAATGTCTGTGCTCATTCGGTTTCCAATGCTTACCACTCGAGACGGCGCGGAATAAATGGAAGCTATTCTTGAAAAATGTTGTGCCTTTGAATTAGCGCCTCTTTTGCATATATTAACTGTAGCAAAAAGTTCAGCAATACCGAGTGCTGCAACCTTCTTTTCTTGGGTTTCGAAGTTTCCGGATGTTAATAAATGCAAATCGAAACGTCCGTGAAGGTCACTAAGAACTTCTTTAGCATGAGCTTTTAACTTCACCGTTGAAGAATCAAAAAAGGTAAAGAATAAGTTTTCAGATCGTTCAATCTGCGAATCGGAAAGTGAGAGCCTGTGAGCCAAAAATTCTAAGAGATTTTGCAAGGTACCAGTAGTTCGATACTCTGTGTGTAACTGCGCAAACGATTTAAAGCTATCGATCTTTCCTGCTTCGATCAAAAAGTTGCAGACGACCTTGTGAGCTTCAGGAAGAATATATTTTGTCGTATCTAGCAATGTATCGTCTAAGTCAAAAATGAGAGCAGAAGCAGAGAGTTTCATAGAAGCTCTCCTTCTAGCAATTGGCCTAGTGCTCGAAATGCATTTTTAGCATTTGATCTCACCTCGGTAAGAGAGCGGCCCTCGAGTTCTTCGACGCAGACAACCGGAATTCCAAGGCCAAGACCCGCCCACTGCCCCAAGCTGCCAGGAGTGGCATACCCAATATCCTCTTTAAAGGGAGTATTTGTGGCTTTTGCCAAACACTCAGCCCATTCGTTTGGTGCATTTGACGTCAATATTACACACGCTTCAGAATGACTATGGAAGTGGATGATCAAATTGAACTTATGCTGCTCAATTAAGGAGCTCAGGGCGTCCACTTCTGGAGCGCACCTCGGTTTAGTGCCTGGATTGTATCTGGGACCTCGGGAATCACGGGTCCAGTCCGAGGAGCTGAAGTTTCGGTTCAAATCGACTCCCTGAGAGTTCGTCCGGCTACGTGGACTAGCGTAGTAGCCGTCGGGGTTGAGGCAAGGTATGGCAAACCAATCTATCTTTTGCTTAGGAAGTGAGTCTAAAAGAGTGATCCACTCTTCGGCCCAGGTGACGCCTTCGGGTTCGTCTCCATGCATTCCCCCAAGAATGAGAATTTTTAGCTGGGGGTCATCACAAAGAAACTTGTGGAGCTCAATGGTCCTACCCTTTGGGGAGCGTTGCCAGGCCTTCTGGTTCTCAATGTGACTCATATTTGCAATTGTAGGGGATAGTTGACGGGTATGTCGATCAATCGTTAGTTTTGTCGGATGTCAATATACAAAAAAACGGCCATTATTCTAGCTGCCGGTAAAGGCTCGCGTATGAAATCGCCACTACCCAAGGTGCTGCATCCTGTGGCCGGGCGACCCATGATTAATTATAGTATCCGAGCCGCTAAAGAGGCGGGTTTTGACGAGGTTCGCGTTGTCATTGGGCATGGTCGGCAGCTCATTGAACCTCACGTAGTCTCACAAGGAGCAATTCCGAAGATTCAAGACCAACAATTAGGAACGGGACATGCTGTTAAATCAGCAGGTGTTGAAGATCTCGATGGAATTGTTCTTATTATGAATGGCGATCATCCGCTTGTAACCGGCCAGGACATAGGAACTATTTTAGATGAGTATCGTGGATTAGATTCCCCCGATATAGCTGTCGTTACAGCTTTATTGAAGCGTCCGGGCGATATGGGGCGAATTATCCGGCTAAAAGGCGACTTGAGCGCCATTGTCGAAGCCAAAGATGCTTCGCCGCAGGTACTCGATATTCGCGAGGTGAATACGGGATTTTATATCCTTCGAGCCGAAACTCTTAAAAAGTTTTTGCCCCAATTATCGAATCAAAATGCGCAGGGTGAATTTTATCTTACAGATTTAGTGAGTCTTATAAAAACGTCGGGGCTGGCAGTTAAAGCGATCAAAGGTGCGGGAAGATTTTCTGTCGGAGTCAATTCGCAGGCGCAGCTAGCTCATGCTACGAAAAACATTTTTTTGAAGGAAGCTAGACTCCAAATGCAAGAAGGGGTCGTAATTTTGGATCCCCTTGCGACCTACATAGAACCGGGTGTTAAAATAGGCCAAGGTTCAGTAATATATCCGGGAGTCTTCTTAAAAGGGAAAACTCAAATTGGTGCTTTCTGTGTTGTCGAACCAAACTGCATGATCATAGACAGTAACATTGGGCCATCGAGCCAGATTCGGGCGATGAGTTATCTTGAAGAGTGCAAAGTTGGCGAGAAGTCAGTCGTTGGGCCCGTAGCTAGATTGCGGCCCGGCGCAGATTTAGGTGCCGAAGTAAAAATAGGTAATTTTGTAGAAATAAAAAACACCAAATTTGGAAACCGCTCAAAAGCTTCTCACCTTGCTTACATCGGCGATGCAGAAATCGGCGAAGATGTTAATATGGGCTGCGGAGTAATTACAGTAAACCTCGCAACAGACGGAAAGAAGCACAAAACAAAAGTTGGAGATCGCTCTTTTGTTGGAAGTGATGTTCAGCTGATTGCGCCCGTCGAAATAGAAAGTGATGCGTTTGTGGCGGCTGGTTCCACGATCACAAAAAATGTTCCCAGCGGAGCGTTGGCGGTTGGTCGGGCTGAGGTAAAAATTAAAACGGGATATGCTGATCGAATTAAATCTCGAAAAAAATAGAGCGATCAATTTGATTGAAAGAGAAAAAACATGTGCGGAATTGTTGGTTATTTAGGAGAGCGAGATCCGAAAGAAGTAATCATGACCGGCCTGAAGCGCCTTGAGTACCGCGGTTACGATAGTGCGGGAGTTAGTATTTGGGATAAGGGCCACTTCAAGCGAGTCAGAGCAGAGGGTAAACTGGTCAATCTCGAAAAGAAACTGGAGTTTGAATCCTTCGACGGACATATCGGTATAGGACATACAAGGTGGGCAACTCATGGAATTCCCAATGAAGCAAATGCGCACCCTCATACGTTCCGAGGCGTCAGCATAGTGCACAACGGAATAATTGAAAACTACTCTGAAATCAGAATAGAGCTAGGGAAACGAGGCCATACATTTGAGTCAGAGACCGACTCAGAACTCATCGCACACCTCATTTCTTCCTTCTTAGAGGGGGCGCAAGACTTTCATTCGGCGTGCTTAAAGGCAAAGGAGAAGTTACAAGGTGCCTACTCAGTCGTCGCCGTGACCGAACATAATCCTGACCAAATATGTGCCTTTAAAAATGGACCACCTTTGATCTTGGGAATTGGAGAAAAGGAATTTGTAGTAGCTAGTGACATTCAAGCTATCGTCCCTTGGACAAAGAACATCATTCACATCGAAGATGGTGAGTTTTTACTTGTGAACAAAGATAGCTACTCCCTCTTTTCAAGCGATGGAAAACTTGCAAAGAAAAATATTATTACTATTGACTGGAGCGAAGAGGTTGCGGAGAAGCGTGGTTTTCCTTTCTTTATGCTTAAAGAAATCTTTGAGCAGCCCCGAGCAGTTGCTCAAGCCATCAAACCCTTTTTGACAACCGATGCTGAGCCGACCATTTCGCTAAGTGCAATTCAGTGGGATAATCCGGCCGATCTTAAGAGACTTGTTGAGTCTGAGCGCTTGTTTATTGTTGCCTGCGGTACAAGCTATTACGCGGGGATGGTTGGCGAGTACCTTGTGGAGAAGTTTGCTGGAATTCCAGTTGAAGTTGATCTGGCGAGTGAGTTTCGCTACAGAGATCCCATAATCCCCAAGAACACAACCGTGCTTTTTATCTCCCAGAGTGGAGAAACCGCCGACACGCTTGCTGCGTTGAGGCTGGCGAAAGAATACGGTGCTTTGATTGTAAGCTTAGTGAACGTTAAAGGATCTTCTATTGACCGCGAAAGCCAAGGGCGAATTGCTATGAAGGCCGATGTTGAAGTTGGTGTAGCTTCGACAAAGGCCTATACGTCTACGCTTGCCATTTTAAACTGCTTAGCTATTGGTTTAGGTCTTCAAAGAGGGCGAGTGACGCCTGCAGAAGCTCAAGAACAGGTACGCTCGTTACAAGCACTTCCGAGTCTTCTTGAAAAAGCTTTGAACTATTCTAGCTTTTTTCAGGAGTCGGCAGAATTTTTGAGTAATTTTAACGGCATACTCTACATTGGCCGCGGGGTCAGTTACCCAGTCGCTCTAGAAGGTGCTTTAAAACTTAAAGAGTTAGCCTATATGCACGCAGAAGGCTACGCAGCCGGAGAACTCAAGCACGGCCCCATTGCACTTATAGATAACAAAATGGGAATTGTAGTAATCGCTCCCAAAGATCACGTTTATGAAAAGTCTGTCAGCAACTTAGAAGAAGTGCGAGCTCGAGGCGGTATCATCATAAGCATCGGAAGCGGAGATGATGAACACCTCCAAAGGCTCTCAAAATTTTATATTTCAATTCCTCAAGTTACCTGGAATTTGAGTCCGATTCTATCGGTAGTTGCAACGCAGCTTCTGGCTTACCATGTGGCCGTCGTGAAAGGGCTGGATGTGGATCAGCCACGTAATCTTGCTAAAAGCGTCACCGTCGAGTGAAGAGCTGAAAAGTTCGCATCTGCTGCGTTGTCGGCTCAAAAATCTCACTTCGACGTAGTGGCTGACTACGCCTTCGCTCGATTTTGAACCTCCGCCTTGCATCTACGAACTTTTGAGCTCTTCACAAATTGATAACTTCGTGATTACGACAATGCTTGCTGGATTGACTTTGATATAAATGGGGTCAGCATTAAATCTTGTTCGGCATTTCTATAAAGGAGCTTTTATGTTTTCAAAGATTCTGATTGGTTTAGTTGTCGTTGTGGGTCTGTTTCTTGTGTATGTGAGCTTTCAACCTTCTCGCTACACGATCGCAAGGGAGATCACTGTACATGCTCCGCCCGAAGTAGTTTTTCCTTATATAAACAATTCTCAAAAAGCCAATGATTGGATGCCTTGGCAAGACGAAGACCCAACAGTTGTCATGCAATACGAGGGTGTCGAAGAAGGCGTCGGCTCAATTTCTACATGGAATTCCGAGGGTAAAATGGGAGTTGGGAAGGCTGAAGTTGTCGAAAGTATTGAAAACGAAAAGGTGACAACACAATTGACCTACACCAAACCAATGCAAATGTCGCAACAAGCCGTTGTAAGTTTAACGCCGGTGGATGTTGGAACTCTCGTAAAATGGGAAGTCACCGGTGAAAACAATTTTATGGGTAAGGTGTTCTGCATTTTTGTGAATATGGACAAAATGGTTGGCGATCAGTTTGAAAAAGGCCTCCAAACCCTTAAGCAAAGGCTAGAGAGCCGGATAACTGAGTAAGCTGAGCAATATTTTGGTTCAAAAAGTAGTTGGACGGCTTTCGATCCAGCGGAGGAATTCGGACTTAGCCCTCTCGATCTGTGTTTGTTTGCGCACACTTTTGTCGCGAATGTTGTTGTCAGCCTTCGGAAGCAGCCCAAAGTTGATATTAGTAGGCTGAAATCTTTCATTCTGTATCGTCGTTATCGCCGTAAGCAGGCTCCCAAGTGCCGTGGCAAGAGGTGGTGGGTCAAACTTCTGATGGCGATATTTTTGCTTGATAAAATTTGCCACCAGAAGCCCGATACATGTCGATTCAAAGTAACCTTCAACGCCGGTAATCTGCCCTGCAAAAAATAATTCTTCATCCTTTTTGCTCGACAAGTTTGGGCTCAATAGCTTGGGCGAATTGATATAAAGATTTCGGTGAATGCTCCCGAGTTTGTAAAATTCGGCATTTTCAAGCCCAGGTATCATTCTAAAAACTCGCTGCTGTTCTGGGTACGCCATCTTCGTTTGAAATCCGACCATGTTGTAGGCAGTTGCCTCTAGGTTATCTTGTCTTAACTGCACGACGGCATAAGGCCTTGTGCCGGTATGTGGGTTTGTAAGGCCAACTGGCTTTAGCGGCCCAAACCTCAAAGTGTCTTTGCCCCGCTCAGCAAGAACTTCAACTGGCAAACAGCTTTCAAAATAGGGGGTTTTTTCAAAGTCCTTTTCAAACTCTTTGGGTTCGACTTTGCGAGCGGTGTTGATCGACTCCACCAAATTGTAATATTCGTCTTTAGTAAGTGGGCAATTGATATAGTCGCTTGACCCCTTATCCCAACGTGATTGCATCCAAGTTTTTGAAGTGTCGATGGAGTCAGCTGCAATAATGGGCGCGATTGCATCAAAAAAATAGAGGAAGTCATCTCCACCAAAATGTTCGAGCAAAGACTTCGAGAGAGCATCGCTTGTAAGTGGACCAGTGCAAATTACGGAGGGCCTCGGAATTTGATCAATCGACTCTATTTCGTCAGCTACGATTTCAATGTTAGGTTGATCCAATAGGACTTGAGTTACTCGAGCTGAAAATTTCTCTCGATCAATACCGAGTGCTTGCCCGGCAGGCACGGAAAACTCTTTGGCTACTTTGAGAATAATTGAATCTAATTGTTCGGCCTCCCATTTAAGAAGAGCCGGAGCCGAACCTTCTGTGAGGCTTCCAAAGGAGTTCGAGCAAACGAGTTCTGCAAAGTTCTGCGTTTTGTGGGCTGCCGTGAGCTTGCCGGTAAGTCTCATTTCAATCAGGCGCACCTTAAAACCAAACTGCGCCAATTGATAGGCGCATTCACTACCAGTTAGTCCTGCGCCGATGACAGTGATAGTCGGCGGCTCATTGAGATTATTCGTAGACTTTTTAGCAATCATTAACTCATACCTTCTATATCGTGATTTAAGGCACGATACCCATATCCCTACTTTCAGTTTAGGTCGAGCACTCTCTTTAAACGCGCCTGTCTCGAGGTTAGCCTACAAAGGCAAAAAAGTTCCCGTTTGTCGGCTATTTGGGTAATGTGTTAGGCTTCTAGTGTGCATTCAGCATCTCAAATCCTACAAAGTCTTCTCGAAGACGGCAAATCACCCCTAGCAGATTCTTATCTCTGCTATCGTTTGCGTTTTGAATGGACGCAGGTCATAGGTGAAAAGCTAGCGCCTTTTTGTAGCCCAAGAGAAGTTCGAAAAGGTGTACTCTACTTGAATGTCCCTAGCAGTGCTTGGGCGCAGCAAATAAGATGGATAGAACACGAGCTCATTCATAAATTAAACACACATGTCCGGCGCACTTGGGTGAAAGAGATCCGAGCTGTTGTTGTCGCTAACCCTCATCGGTGATCTTAAATAGCGAAGTCAAATTTCGATAGCAGAAAAAATATTAAGGGATATTTGCCCAGTTAAGAACCCTTGTTTGAGGAGTTCAATCCACTTCCGTCTGATCTCTAGTGAAACGATCTTGGCCTTGATCATGGAACTTTGAGGAGAGGTCTCTGAAGTGTTTGCAAAGTCTACTCTCAATGGCTCCATTTCTAACTCCAACAACGTCGAAATATCGCTAAACAGAGAGGACTCCCCAGAGGGGCCGTTTTGGACAAGCTCATTTCTCAATCGACCGTTGAGTCGCTCCAATGAAGTCGAAGGCTCGATGGAGTTAATTTGCGGCGCAGGTGTCTGGCGAGCCGCAATTGTTGGTATGAGTGCGCCGGCTCGCTCAACAACCAGATTACCCAGCATTTCAATGAGCGGATAACTCTGTGCTACGTATTCTGGCCGAATTTTGCTGTAGTCGTCGACCACTTTGAGAATTTTTTGAAAGTTTTGAGTCGCCGGCCCATCTGTAGCGAACTTAAGAGATACAATAGAGCTGTCACGTCGAAACTGTAACCCTCTTGATACTGTGTCGATAGAGAATAGTTGAAAGGGGTTAATCCCAAGCTGTGCAAACGCCTCGTCAAGACTTTTGAAATTGAATGACCCCAATATAAGCTCGATCGAATGGCCACCTGGCTGCGGATTTTGCGGCTGCAGAGCAGGGCCGGAGACTTTCACAGGGTAAGAAGAAAAAGTTGAAAGAGCTTTTGCATACGTGATCGCCGCGCCTGAAAGCAAATTCGCATTCGGAGATGTTGTTTCACCTCGAATGTAAATGGCAGAAACAAGTGGAGTCTTCGGATCAGGATCTGTGGGAGCCACTTGATTAAGAATCTGATCACATGCCGGAATTTTTTCTAGGTTTTCTGGCAAATTGGGATTCTGCCTATCGAGATCATTTGCAGAAACATCTTGAAAAAAAGAAACAACTAAAAGTGTGATTACCAAAGGGGCAAAATTCATAAGCATGTTGGCTCCGTACGACTCTATTTAAGATTTTGGGACGTCGACCAAACTAGGGCCGATCGAGGCGCACCTCAACCGGTAGGGCTCCAATCTGAAAACTTTTCATCTCAAAAATAGACAGTTTGATCAAATACTTAACATGTTGCATCAAGATTGTGGCGCAAGGCGTCGATAGTTCCTTTGTCTGTGGCGATGGCTCTTAAAATGGCTCGCGACTTCTGGGTAGAAGAAGCAAGTAAACTAGGAGCGTTTATGGCTTTAAGAATTAACACAAATGTCGCCTCCATCAGTGCCCAGAGACATCTGGGTAGATCGGAAGAGAGAACCGATCATGCACTCAAGGCATTAGCGTCTGGTCAACGTATAGTACGACCGGCAGACGATGCCGCGGGGCTTGCTATCAGCGAAAATCTGCGGGGGCAGGTTCGGGGTTTAAGACAATCTAAAATGAACGCAGAGAACGCTATTTCTCTGATTCAGGTTGCTGAAGGTGGGCTCAACGAACAAAGCAACATACTGATTCGGTTGCGTGAGCTCGCTATTCAGGCAGCAAGCGACACGGTATCCGACACAGAAAGAGATTTTTTGAACTTAGAGTTTGATCAACTTACTCAAGAACTTGATCGAATAGCGCTAACAACAACATACGGTAACAAAAAGCTGCTCGAGGGGTCTGGTGAGCAGTTTGAATTCCAACTTGGGGCGGGCGGTGGTGAAGAAAACGTGGTTAGCTATTCTTTGAATGCGGATTCTCGTGCGGGAACCTTGGGTGTTGATGGAATGGCTATCGACGATCAAGATGATGCTCGCGACAATCTGGATGGAATTGACGAAGCACTTCAGCAAATTGGTGCTATGAGAGCAGATTTTGGCGCGATTCAGAGCAGGCTGTCATCCGCGCAAAGTAATTTAGACATTCAGTACGAGAATCTATCAGAGGCGAAGGCCCGTATTTCAGATGCAGACGTCGCGTATGAAACCTCAGAGTTGGTGCAAGCTCGAGTACTCCAGCAAATGGGAACCGCAGTGCTCGCACAGGCGGGAGACCTACCAAAGAGAGCTGAAATCTTACTACGAAATGTATTTTGATGAGCTTAGGAGCGAAGGCTCGCACTCCTTGGCGGCTCAGCTCTCAGCACGCCCTATTGTCGACTCTTTAATTTCTAGTAAGGGGCCCAGTTCCCATGGGATAGGCAGGAGAGGGGCCGCCATAGGGCTTTTATCGGGCCTCCTTTCCTTAAAGGGCCAATCATCAATGAAAATCTTCCAGGGCGGCAGGGCAAGCTGGTAAAAACCCGTCACTTTTGCGAAGATGGACTATCTAAATTTTCAACCCACTTTGAGATGGTGCCAGTCAATGAAGCTATACCTAGGCAATCTTATCTTCGCTTTTGCACCTATTACTAGTGCAGACGATCGGATTCGCAACTGCGATGTGTTCGACCTTAGCGGGTCAGGCGACGTTGTGAGCGATACAAGCGATCGTGTCACGACCCCTAAGCTGCTATCGTTGGACGCCGTTGTAGCCGAACTACGTCAAAATGTTTTCTCGACAGCGAGTATGATAGATATGCTGTTTGATCAAACTCACTTCGCCCAACAGGCAGGCGAAAGCTCTGATAGGCAAGAGCAAGTGAACGCCGAGCTGGATTTGGTGCCTGAAATCGAAAAAGTGAGTCGCGAAGGTGCAGCACCTAAGCAAATCGCAGACGTAGTTCACAACAATACGGCCCTATTGACGGAATTATTTATTAACGCCTCTTCTGAAGGTCGAGATATTCCGACTGATATTATCGACATTATCGGAGATGATGACTTATTCGTTTTAGATGCTTCCAGTTTTGAAGATCAGTTTGCTCGTTTGTATCCGCTTGCGGAGGCGTCAAAAGACAGCGAACTTTCTGGAGTATTAAAAAATGAGATTCTAGAGGTATCGAAGAATAGGCGGTTTATCGAAAGCGTCTATTCTTTTGCTCGACCTTTAACGGCAGCTCTTCTAAAAGTGCTTCAGGAGCGCCAAGAAGAGTTGAAAAGCCTCAACAAGTCTCAGCTCTTGTTAATGGATCAACTTTCAGATCATTTGAATAGCGCCAACTCTCTTGGTCTGCATGACAATACTGGCCTCACAGGTGTCGGCGAACTGAAAACGACTTTAAAGTGGCTCGCTCGCAGCCTGTTGTTCAAGCGAGTGCTAATTCCTCGTCAAGGCCCTTCTTATAAACCAGCATTTTCTAGAATTGGCCGACAATCTTTTTTTGAAGAACTCAAGGAACTATTTTTCAACACGTCTTTTTCGAAGTTAAGAGTGATCGAACCGTTCGATATAGCTGCTGAAGAACTGACTGATTCATTTAAGAGAAAAGAAGAAATGATTTTGGCACATGCTATTGAGGTTTTAGAGCAGAGTTACCTCGTATGGCGAATAAATCCTGAGTTGCTTTTTCAAGACGATGTTAGAAGTCTTGGCATTGTAAGTGCTCGCTTTGTCGAAAACCGAGAGCCCGATGTCTCAACTTTTTTCAAGCACAGTCCCGTATCAATTCCTTTATCGATAAGATTTCTAGCTATAGCTTCGCGGTTGGATAACTTGTTTTACCTTCCGGTCTATGTGCAGCAGACAAACCCTACAGGAGTGCTGAGTTTTGAAATTCCAAATGGCGGTGCAACAGACTCACCTGTATTTGAAACGCCAGACGCAGGTGAGGTAGATATTTTGGATTCATTGCCACTTCGACGTGTTGTGAACTAGGGGGCGCTCTTTACGAAGGAGTTTGTCTTTTGCCAAGCATGATAGAGCAGCGGTGCCACTAAGCAAAAGAGAACCACACTCAGCCATTGCCCCAATGTGAATTTAAAAACAAGGTAACCAATTTGAACATCTGGTGCTCGAAAAAACTCAACGGCAAAGCGCAAAACTGAGTAGAGTGCCACAAACACGAGGGCCATAATCTTACTGCCATTTCCAGTGCCCAATTCTGATGCGTGCAGCCTCTTGCTGAGAAAGCTCATAAGAAAAAATAAAATGAGGCCTTCTGCAACTGCTTCATAGAGCTGAGAGGGGTGCCGGTTTTCGAGAGTCCCTGATTTTGGAAAAGCCATGCCCCACGGAACATCGGTTACCCTACCCCAGAGTTCACCATTTAAAAAATTGCCAATACGACCTACAAAAATCGCAATAGGGGCGACGATCGTCGACTCTGCCAAAAAGGGCCAGGGGCTCCTACCTTTGATTTTTGCGACAACCAGACTGGCAGTGAAAAACCCGAGTATTGCCCCATGAAAGCTCATGCCGCCCCACCAGATATCCCAAAGGAGTGTCGGATCAGAAAACAAAGTCTCTCGGTTGTAAAAAATAAAATAGCCGAGTCGTCCCCCGGCGAGTAATCCCACCCATCCCCAGGCAATAAAGTCGACAACGTCGACCGCTTTATACTCGAAAGTCGACAACCAAACTAAACGGAACTTCAATAAGTACCAAGAAAAAACCAAAGCAAGGATTGGGTAGGTCAGCCAATAGATTGTGTTCACTTCGTGAAGTAGTTTAATAGGTTCGTTTTGGCAAAGATACTTTTTTAGAGGTTAAAATTAGGGCTCGAAATTCAAAGGTCAGCCCGCTTTGAAACTGAATGCCAAAATCCGCCCCGGGAGGGGAGAGTTTTTGCAATTCGCCGGGCATAGGATAAGGGAAAGTTATTAGAGTAACCCTTTCTTGAAGCTGGCTCGTGTAATCCCGACAAAGCACTGTAATTCAACTTGAATTTCGAACCCAGTTAGAATAAAAATCGGCGATTCAATGATCTCCTGGGGTTGGAGAAAGACAAATAAGGGGGCGAGGGGGAGAACCTTGCCATCTAGAAAAAATCTTTTTCGGCTATTCAAGAATACAGCAAATTCTTTACTAATATACGCCATTTGTTTTTCTTTAGCTGTTCCTTGCAGAGGTGCAGATTTACCTACTGATCTCGTAATCTCTTCTGTTGGCGATGGCATCATAGATGCTATCACTCAGTTAGTTCCCCAAAGTGATACCGGCAATAATGGCCACGGGGGTCTCGGAGAATCTCGAGATCCAGAAAATCTCGTAGTCGCGTCTACGGATACTGATGAGTCCAAAGTTCAAGAGGATGTCGACTTACTCGAACGTGCTTTCGTTGATCCAACTATAATTGTCTCTTTAGACAGATTCCATCTTCTTAACTGGCGATTTACTTCTGGCGTGAATTTTTTAGCAAGAGATTGGCCATCGGTTCAGTTGGTCGCTGAATACGAAGTTGAGAGAAACGGATTCAAATTTATCGAACATACCCGTGATCTTTGGGGTGTTAGTGAAACTCGAGGCTACGAATCTGAGAACGGAAAGCCTTTTCATCTCGCGCTAAAGATTGCTGGGCAAACAGTAGCAACCCTGTATCTTCCTATGCGCTCTGTTTGGACGGCGAACGGCAAGGTATTCTTTAGCCGAGTTCCGACGGAAGAAGAATTACAAGCACGACGTATCGAAGCGACCGATGGTATCAGCGAAGAAGAACTTGTAAACGGTGACATTGTCGAGTTCGTAGATCTAAAGCTCTACCGAAAGCTCCTAGGCACAAAACTCCCACTTCCAGTTTATACTTTGATCGGCGCTCCATTGATGAGGCCTGGCCAAGTAAGCAAAGTCAGCGCGGGTGAAAATGGCGGGTTTCGAGTTCCAGGTGAGCTGGAACTCGATGGATTGAGCGTGCAGCGGATCAACGAGCTCAATACAGCTCTCTTCAACACTATGGCGGGTCTTACGAACGAAAAAATGCTAATAAGGACTGAGCCGATTGTAAGAGAACTTGTAGACGAATTTTACTTGGCAGCTGAGGAGGGTGCCGACGCGTCGGCCCAGAAGGTCGACAACTTACTTAATAAGAATTCTCTCTCTCAATTTGGCGCAAATGCGAAGTCTTGGCTTGAAAGTGTGAAGGCCAAACTGAACGCAAAATCGCCGCAGGCTAACCGCAATAGTGAGACTGTAGAAGAGGGTGAGATTGACGTTCATGCTTTGTTAAAAGAAGCCTCTCAAACACCAGAAAAAACCATCTACGACACTAGGAGTGAATTGATTGCCGGCATAGTGAGTACGGCCAAGTCTTCACTTTCGAAAAACACATCACAGCGAAAGTTTTTGTCTAGATTAGATCTCTTGCTGACGTCAATTTCTCTACCGCAACCGGAAGCTGTACCAAATGTGCTTAAGGCCTTTGGTTTGGTGGTCTCTGGAGTAAAGCAAAAAAGTAAGACTGACATAAAGGAGGCTACTAAGCATATACTTAACTCTCGATCAGCCGCAGTTTCGGCTTTCTTGGTTTTGGGAATGGGTCTAGGTGCTATCTACCCCGATCAAGTGGCGCAATTTTACTATCAAAGTATAGATGTAGCGAACGCGGCACTTAAGATGTCGTTTTCGATGATGAAGGGTCTTTGGTACCTCGGCAAAGAGACCTCTTCCGCGACTGCAACGGGATTTTTAAATCCCAGCGCCGTTTACGCAGCCTACTGGGAGGGCGATGCTAAGGAGCATACCCTAATCGGTTTAACTGCCCTCGTTACGACAATCTACTCCATTATCGTAGTCCCTCACTTAGCGACCAACACGTTTTTGTTGGTCCGTGACCTTAAAAAAATGGATCTGCGCCTGAGGAAGGAGCAGGAAGGGTCTTGGTACAAGGCCTTTCGCTCAGCTTTTATTGAGAGGCAAAGAAGACTTGAAGCTGATTATTTAGCTTCACTGTCAGAAGATTCTCAATCCGCCAAAGACAAATCAAAAAAAGATAGGCGGGTTTTTACCGCTAGAGAAAATTTAGAAACCAAAGCGATAGTAGATTATGTATCTGAACAGGGCCGAAGCAGGATTGGAGACTGGATAGAATCCCTGAATAATCGCTTCATCGCATCTAAAGAGAAAACGAAAAAAGAGATTAGTAGTCTGAGAGCCGCTTTGACGCATTTTCTAGTCAGCTACGCATCTTTCACTCAGTCGGGTAAGTTTTACGTCACTTTTTGGAACCTTTGGTTTGGTTTTCGGTCATTCGTGCTAATGCCAGTTTCATCGCTCGCGCTGGGGGTTTTTCCGGGAATTTGGAATTTGGGCCAGAAGTCTTTGATGCCTGCTGACAATAATGGCGGCACAAGAAACATATTGTCGACATTGAAGCAATTTCTAACAGACCGAGATGGTTTGAAGAAACTAAAGGCTTCCGAAGAATTTCTTATAGATTTGGAAAAGGCGATTCAGCCTCTGGCTTTGTCAGCAGCTTTATCTGAGACGATGAAAGATATGACGGATGAAGCGAAAAGAATGAAAGTGATTATGGCAGGGGTTCCGACCGGCTTTACGGATCGAAATATCGACAAAGCCTTTGGTAGTCGCTCAGGTAGATTTCTTAATCTTTATCAAGAAATTCTTAATGCCACGGTTAGGGCATTCCTGAATGAAAATTCTTCGCTCGATTTAGCGGCTCTGGAAGGGACTGTTCGGAAAGGCTTGCTATCTGAGGCGAATGTTTCTGGCCTTTTTGCTAGAGTGGATTTACATGAGGTCAAACGAGAGATCCGCGATCAGGAAGACTCCGTAAGGAGTGCCCGTGAAAAGCACATTATGCGAATCAGAAAGTACGTGCAGAAATTTGATCCGGCAATTAATGGGCAAGTGGAGAGGATCACAAAAGTTAATGTTCAAAAAAATAAACCACAGGCGATGGCCCGCGCGGTTCGCGCCATGATTGCTTCTAACATTGTTGATAAGCCCATGGAGTTGTTTCTGGCATTTTTGTGCTTGGCGGGTATCCAAAGTGGAATCATGGACCCTATTCAAAGTGAAATGTTTAGCGAAAATTCGTGGTTTCACCTTTCAAGGTATGTATTTGCGACAGGTTTTATCTACGGGGTTTTTAGCGGGGTTTTTGCTGACCCTTGGATGAAGCTACAACAGGATGAGCTTCATGAAGGTAAATTCGAGGATGCCCCCCCGCGCGGTAAGTTCAAATCTTTTTTAGAAGCCTATCGCTATCATATGTTTAAAAATCCAGAGAACTCATTGAACGCAAATCAATGGCACTACATTAAGATCATTTGGAAGAATATGAGGGCGGCGCTTGTAACTACAATGGTTCTAAATTTGATGACGCTACAAAGATTCGACCTAGACTTTTATATACTGGGTTATATGTTGTCTTACTTGGTTCCGACGAGTGGGTTAGCCTTCAAAATGGAGCAGGCATTTGAATTGGCTTCTTCACATGTTCTGAGTGCATTTCCGAAAAGGCTTCAGGCGCACCCGTTGGCACAAGCATATGCGAACAAAGAGGTGGGTGGTAAGCGCGTGAAGTTCAATATGCTCTATAAGCTTTACGAGAACGTTCTTGGCTATTTCATCGGAAACTTTGTAGGCATGGAGACTACGCGTTTTGGATCTCGCACCCTCTCTCGCGTTTTGCTTGAAGGCGATACATTTACATCAAAGGCAGTAGATGGAATTCGAGCTGCCGCCGAAACAGCCAGTGGTATACCCGGAGTTAATCAAGCGGCCTCGGCCTGCGAGCATCTCATAACCAATAAGTTTTCGGATTATCCTTATACCCCTCCAAAATAGCTCACACAAAAACCATTTTCCGAAGCAACGAACAAAAGCTCCTGTAATTACGGTTACCGGGAGCATCATCCTGTAGCTATAGTGGTACGGACAGAATGTTGCGCAATCGCCACCCTACGACAGTAAAAAGCTTCTGAAATTCTCTCGTGCAGTAAAATAACGCACAAAATCAAACCCAATGATTTCAGCAACTAGACGCGACGCGCACATTTTGCCTGGACCAAAGGCTTAATGCTACCTAGACCAAAGCCGAGAAGTTAGATGAACACGTTGGAGACTTGAAAGAAGCTCCATTAGGTCGGCAAAAAGAAGTGCTCATCTAATGCTTTTCTCCTTTCTAAAGTTTTTGCTAAAAAAAGGGCGTCACCCCTTTTTAGCAGAAACACCTCCAACACAACATTTTAACAAAGCAAGGATGCAAACAGGTCTTCGTGGGGAAGCTTGTTATTAATCGACTTAAGGAAGAGCTGTTTGGAGGAATTAAGTCATGGGCTTAAGGATCAACACTAACGTTGCCTCGATCAACGCACAAAGGCAACTCAGCACACAACAGAAGAGGTCGGAGCACGCACTCTCGGCTCTCTCTTCAGGTAGCAGAATCGTCAATGCTTCTGACGATGCGGCAGGACTCGCAATATCAGAAAATATCAAAGCACAAACACGCGGTATCAGAATGGCCAGACAGAACGCCTACAACGCGCAGTCACTGATTCAAGTGAGTGAAGGCGGACTGAATGAAATCAGTAACATCTTGATTCGTATTCGAGAATTGGGTGTTCAAGCAGCGAGTGATAACGTCTCAGATGTAGAACGGGACTTTCTCAACCAAGAAGTTGTTCAGTTAGTTGAGGAGGCGGATCGTATCGCAAAAACCACAAAATTTGGTAATAAGGCTTTACTCGATGGTTCAGGCGAAGAACTAGAGTTCCATGTTGGACCATTTGCTGGTGATGAGAACATCATTAAATATCAAATTTCCGCAGATGCTCAAGGAGACGCTCTTGGCTATTCCGGAATAACCGTAGAGTCTCGCGATACAGCCCGAGACAGTTTGGCGCAGGTTGATGAAACTCTCACTCAATTAGGTAAGCTTCGCGCAGACTTTGGAGCTGTTCAGTCTCGAATGGGAATGACAGTGAGCAACTTAGACATTCAGTATGAAAACTTGTCAGCGGCGGGCTCTCGCATTCGTGATGCAGACGTAGCGTTCGAAGCATCAGAGGCTGCATCTGCACAGGTTTTACAGAGTGCAGCCGTAGGCGTGTTAGCGCAAGCTAACTCAATGCCTCAGCAAGCATTGAGACTATTAGCATAATTATTTAGACATTTATTTAGGTTCACTTTGGAGTCGTTGCCACAGACCACGACTCTTAAGCCCGCCCCGAGGGAATACCCACTCCTCGGGGTTTTTTTATTTCACCCATTCCTTCAACGACCAAATACCAGTAAACACCTGACCTATGTCTAGCTCCTAAATAACAATAACCTAATTTCACAATACCAAAGGCTAGTTCGAACGTGACGAACGTCTAGTTAGACTCGACTCGACTCATGTCGGCCCAGACCTGGCCGAAAGGTTTGGTGAGTACAACGTGCGACACTAGATCCGAGACCAAGGTTGAGTGTGACGACAAGACCAAAGTCGCTTGAGGTTCGGGCGAATGCAAGGTTGTTCTCCAACGTGTTCAACCCATGCATGGATGCATCCGGCGCAACAAAGACTGAGTGAGTTCAGTTCTGGCGCCGGTAAAAGAAGGATTTTCAAAAAAAGGAGAAAGACAATGGGCTTAAGAGTATCTACTAACGTGTCGTCAATCAACGCACAGAGAAACCTAGCAGCGAGTCAGGTGGCCGTACAAAAGTCATTTGCTCAGCTGGCATCAGGAAGCCGAATTACAAAGGCAGCAGACGATGCCGCCGGATTAGCAATCAGTGAAAACATGAATGCACAGATCCGCGGTCTAAGGCAGGCAGATCGCAACGCAAATGATGCCATCTCGTTGGTTCAAGTGGCAGAAGGCGGTCTCGTCGAAGTGAGCAACATTCTTACGCGCTTGAGAGAGCTTGGAATCCAAGCCGCATCAGACAATATCAGCAACACGGAAAGAGGGTTTCTCGATCTTGAGGTGCAGCAGCTAAAAGATGAAATGCAGCGTATTTCTGAGAGTACGAGATTCGGTGGACAAAATCTTCTTGATGGAACCGGTGGGGAATTCGGTTTTCAGGTGAATATTAACAATAACGATTTTCAGGATAGGATTTACTTTGATGCCGCTCAGATTAATGCAACCAACGACAATTTAGGTGTGTCCGACTTGTCTTTTATCTCGAAAGAGGGTGCACGTGACGCTTTGTCGACGATAGACGCCGCACAATCTCAAGTGAATGGGCATCGTGCAACACTCGGTTCGGTACAAAGCCGATTGATGTCGACATCGAGTAACCTCAACGTTGCAGTTGAAAACTTATCTGCCGCGAACTCTCGTATTCGTGATACGGATATCGCCGCTAGTTCAGCAGAGGTCGCCAAAAACAATATTCTTCTCAATGCTTCGACTTCGGTGTTAGCTCAAGCCAATCAGTTTCCTCAAGTGGCTCTCAAGTTGGTGGGATAGCAAGAACTAAGCATAAAGGCGCGCTCCAAGAAGCACTTTGAAAAAGTATCTTTGATGGAGCCCGCATTAAATATAAGCAAACAATTGGGTGGGATTCTCCTTTCTTACCCAAGTGCCAACTCACCCGGAGGTAGACTCCGGGGTACTTTCGAGCACCACAAGCAGGACGCGCTCACGATATTGGGAGAATTCGAGTCTCAAAAAAACGCGACAAAAGCAAGGGCACCAGTTAGGTCTAGTTTTTAGGGGGCCGCGAAAGGTATAGGCAAATTGTACCGATTAAAGACATATGAATATCCGTGGCCTATCACAAATCATAGCTCTGCCACTATTGGATCGAAAAAAAGAAAGCCGATCTACTGACGCCGATAAAGATCCAAACGGTAGGCAAGATCCCAGTCAAGGGGAGCAAACTAAAAGAAAGTTAACAGAAGAAGAATTGCTTCAGGCCATAGAAAATCTCAAGCAAAACAAGGGTGTTTTAGACAATCACCTACAGGTAAGGCTTGTAGAACACGATGGCGTAAAAAACGTTTTTGTTGAAGACATAAGCGGAAAAGTAATACGCCGAATCCCCGAGTCTCAATTGAGTTCTCTGCTGGTTTCCCCCGCCCAATCTAAAGGGCAGCTGCTCAACCGAAAACTTTAGAATCGATGCGAAGTGTATTCAACTGTAGTCCCGTTTGACTGGTAAACGGTAAGAGCCATAGCACCGCTACGGCGCCGGCGAGCAACGTTGATCTCGCACTAAATTGACTTTCGCAGCAGTTCGACAAAACGAGGAGACACACTATCAGCCCATGTTAAGGGCTAGTTCGTGGTCTAGTACCCTTAAGTTGAGTGCCGGATTATTGACTCACTTTAATATGGATCTATCTGCCAAACTAGAGCCTAAGACTAAGAAGGGAAATCCGTCGTGGCTATATCGTTTGGAGGCATTAATACTGGGCTACCACCAAACTTGGTAGATCAACTTGTCGAAGCCGAACGAATACCAATTAAAAACATCGAAACCAAAAAGGCAAAAGCGAGTGAGAAGTTGGGATTGGTCAACCAACTTGATGAGAAACTTCGGGCCATCAATGAAAACATGTCTTCTCTTGCAGATAGTGGTGGTTTTAGAGACATGCTTTTGAAATCTGGAGATCCTACGATCGTGGATGGATCCGTTGATCCTGAAAAGGCCGACACAGGACGATGGAATCTCGAAATTGTGAAGCTGGCAGAAAAAGCCGGCGCGATGTCAAACCTTCTGCCGGACACTAACTCGACAGAACTTGGTGTTGGATATCTTCGGTTTGAGACAGAAGACGGTGACAAAGAAGTATTTATAAACGGAGAAAACAATACTCTAGAGAATGTGGCAAAAGCCATTAACCGTGCTCCTATCAATATGAGAGCTACAATCGTTCAAGAAAAAGGTGGTGATGAAAAAGGGTATAGACTTCTCATCACACACAAAGAGATCGGTGAAGAGCATCCCATCGACTTTCCGACTGTCTATATGCTTGATGGCGATCAGGATTTCTTTTTTGATATTAAGCGAGAGGCCAGCAACGGAAAAATAAAACTCGATGGTTTTGAAATGGAGATTCAAGATAATGTTATCAGGGATCTTATACCGGGGGTCACACTCGACATAAAAAAGCAAGCACCAGGGGAAGTGATCACTCTAGGTATTACGGAAGATTTTGAAGTGATTGCCGGAAAAGTAAAGGCTTTTGTCGATACGATGAACGAAGTGCTGTCATTCATTCAGTCGCAGAGTAAAATTGACGGAAATACTGACACCTCCAGAACTCTCGGCGGCGACAACCTACTCCGCACGGTTGAAAACCGGCTTAGAAGCTTGATTCAAAATCCAGTTGTTGGAATTCAAGGAAACTACAAACGCCTCAGCGAAGTTGGCGTTGAGTTTAACCGCAATGGTACGTTAAGTTACAACGATGAAAAATTTCAATCAGCACTACAGTCGAACCCATACGACGTTCACGCGCTTTTTGTTGGTGACGGGCTTTCGGTAGGAATTATTCCAACCACCAAAAGGACTGTGGGAACTCTCATCGATAGCTCATTTGGAGTGATTCCAAATAGAAAACGGGGACTACAAACCAATATAGATCAAATGGATCGCAGAATTGAGGGGATGGAAAGAAGGGTCTCTCAACGTGAACAGACCTTAAAGCGACAATTTGCGAACCTCGAATCGACCATGTCGCGACTCAAACAACAAGGTGCATTGGTTCAGGCCAAAATGGGCGGCGCCGGCGGAGGAATCGGTGGACTGAACTTTGGAGGGTCAAGTGGAGGAGATAGTGGGAGTTAAAATAGTGTTAGAGGGAGGTCCGCATGAGTGGTAAGGCGGCTTTTAACAAATACAAGCAAACGTCGGTGCTGAGTGCATCCCGCGAAAAACTACTACTGATGCTTTATGATGGTGCTATCAAGTTTCTCAAAAGAGCGATTGTGGCAGCAGAAGAAAAGAAGATCGCTGAGCGAGCAACTTACATTGGCAAGGTCTATGACATTATTCTTGAGCTAAATAATTCGTTGGATCACAAAGTTGGAGGAGAAGTCGCACTCCAACTAGAGCAGCTTTATAACTTTATGACGGAACAACTTGGCAAGGCCAATGTCAGCGGTGAGTCGGAGCCTCTCAAAAACGTTTTACGGGTGCTTGAAACTTTGAACGAGGGTTGGGTTCAGGCAGTAGAGGAAATTAAGACTCAGGGTAAGTCGGAGATCGTTTTCGAGAACAAAAGATCGGGGGAAAAATGAACACTGTTTTGCAGCTTATGAAAGACAGAAATGATCTGCTAGGTAAATTTCACTGTATGAATGAGATCGAGATCGAAAAGATAAAAAATCGAGACTTTCAAACAATTGAACCCTTCTACTCCGGAAGGCAAACTCTCCTCGAAATGATTGATCGTGTAGAGAAAAAACTTGTAAATGAAATTCAGTTCACCCTTTCTGGTCATGACCTTGATTTTACAACACGGCAGTTGGTCGGAGACTTCTTAGAAGAAAGAGATCACCTCGTTACTGAAATCCTCGATCAAGATCTGCAGATTCTCGGATTTATTGAAGAAGAGAAATCCCGAATAATTCGAGATCTTAAAGAAGTCGTTGAAAAAAAAGCTAAGGTAGGCAAATTTCAGTCGGGGATGAAAAAATACAAATTCGACGAAGAAGCGTAGATTATGCAGACTTCGAATTGCTTTGGTTAACAAAAGCTGTTCGTCATCAATTAGTCAGATAGCCTCTTTATAGAGTAATAAATCAAAAAGGTCATGCGCTGAAGAGCTACTTCAGTGCCGCCAAAAGAATATCTTTAACACTGACTCTTCCGTCAAAATGGTGACACTTTAAATGTTGAACCATGCTGATTGCCACTTTGAGTTGGCATCGATGTTGCTCTTCTCATCAGTGGGGGGCGTATGTCAGAACTAGACGTTTCAGAATTTCAATCGCAGGCGCGCGATGTTAACTCCAACTCAATAACAGAATTGGTTAAAAGTTATGAGGAGTCGGGCGAGTTGAGTCTGGTGCTTACAATCGGACAAAGACTTTACGACTCCAATCAGCTCGCTGAAGCTAGATACTACCTTAAGTCGGGACTAGCAAAGACAGAGAGAGAGTCGTTTGAGAGCGCGGTCATTTACAGACTCCTGGGCAATATTGCACTGAAGGAGTCAGACTTCTCGGAGGCGGAATCTTACTACAATCGGGCCCTTGAGTTTGATCCTCTTAGCGAAACTCTTCACGTAAACTTAGGAAGTCTGTTTGTCCAAAACCAAAAATACAATCAGGCTATGTACTATTATACCAAAGCGATTCAAATCAACTCTTCATGTGTGAAAGCATGGATTGGCCTGGCAATAGTAAATAGAGGTAAAGGAGAGCAAGACTTAGCATGGGCCAACCTCAATCGGGCCTTAGATCTAGACTCAGATAGTCTGACAGCAATTCACATATGTGTTGATTGGGCTATTCAAGAAGAGAACTACTATCGAGCGCTTCCCTGGGTAATGAAGTATGTGGCGAACAATCCATCCAATATAGAGATCAAGTACACTCTTGCGGGTATGTTGTTCCACTTGCGCCGTTTCTCCGAAGCAAGAAAAAATTTGCACGAAATTCTGGAGTTTTCACCCGGTTGGTTGAAGGCAATCGAACTCATCGAACTAATTAGGCTAGAGGGGGTTGCAATTGATAAAATGGATTAAGAGTGAAGATGGGTACTGGATTCCTGAAGTAAGCGGACGAACGTATGGAAGTTTGAGAAACCATACGAAAGAGTGCGAAGCCTTTGTCGAAACAATCAGACCTAAGCTGCACGCCTCGAGTGGACTAATACTTCTTGGTGGTGGGTCAAGTCTTGTCATCAACATGTTAGAGTCAATTTTTGATGGCAGGATAGTTGTTGTTGAGGAAGTTAGTACTTTTACGGATTCTGTAATTAGGAACGGGATCAAGACAAGTCCGAGAACATCTATTTGTCAGGCCCACGATGTTGAAGCCGTTCTTGGCGACTTTTCAGTCCGACGAATTCTTATGTCCCCTTATTCAGTGTTGAACTCACCATCAGCGGTGGCAGCCAAGTCTCCGGTTCTCACTCGAATTTATAAAGTGCTTCTGGCACGCAACGAAAAGTTTTTAAGTAGAATGAACGATGTTCGCAAGGGGCTCCAGAAGGCGGGAATTGTCAAAATCGGACCCGGCCACGAGCTAAAGGACTTTGATCTCTCAGATGGCGTAAAGTCGGGAACAAATGAGTGGCGATTACTAGAGGAATTAACTAGGTGACAGAGCTCGCTCACAATTTTTCGAAGACAAAGGTACTCATTTTGAGTCTTCAGAGGCTAGGCGACGTTCTTCAGCAGGTGCCTGTCTTAAATGCACTCGCCGTTGCAGCTCCCCACTGCGAGATAACTCTCGTTTTGGATCGCTCCTCAATGAAAGCCGCTGCGTTTCTAAGCTCGAGCATTGTCGTCACTCCGTTTGACAGAGATCTCTATCTGGAACGACTCAAAGATGATGAAATTCCAATCTACTGGTCGTTGGACGCACTGAGTTCCTGGCTGGCACCTCTTCGGCTCAGACAATTTGACGTGATTGCGAATTTAACTCACACAAAAGCATCGGCCCACTTGGCAACACTCATCGGAGGCTCAAGTTATTTAGGGGCCTATGTTCAAACAGATGGATCTCTGACGGTGGCGGGAGAAGCATTCAAATTGCTTGAAGCGCTTTATAGTTTTAGAGAAGAAGCGTGGCCAAGTCTGACAGAGTTTCATAAATCTGCTCTTCGCTTACTTGTTAGGCCAGATCGCTACCGGGATTTTGACAAATTTTGCGCAAAAGCTGACAGCTTCTGTAGAGGCTCTTCCTGCGTAGACGCAGAAAAGTATGACGTAGTCATACAGGCTTTTGCGTCTGATGAAAAGAAAACGTGGCCGCTGGAGAACACTCTTGAGTTGCTAGATCTCATAAAAAATCGAGTTCCTCGCGTTAAAGTAGCGATACTTTTGGCGCCAGCGGAAGAGGAGAAAATTCCAGAGGAAAGATTGCAAAAAGACAACTTCATAGTCTGTGATCTAACCCGGGCTCGAGACCTAATTGAAGGTGCTAGTGTTTTAGTTACTCCTGACACTTCGATCAAGCACTTGGCCTCGATGACACGTACTCCGGTTATTGAGCTGGCATTAGGGGCTTCAAGTTTCTATAAGTATGGAACAAAAAATAAAGGCAGCTATATTCTCGCCCCAACGGTCGATTGCTACCCATGTAAGCCGCGGGAGAAGTGTGCTAATGGATTCGCGTGTGCAAGTCAGATCTCTGTTGAAGTCGTCTTTTCGTTGGTTATGCAGATCCTATCGAACAACGACTTACAGGTGTGGGATGATTCCACTCTCTACGGAACTGAAATCTATGAGTGTATTAACGGGATGTTTCACGATGTCTGGTATAAGTCGCATTCAAGATCGAAGCAGAGTGTGGAAGCCTATCTTTCGAAATCTTTGCTGCTTTGGAATTTGCGAGGAGATCAGGAGTCAAACTTAAGCGATAGAATCATTCAGGATGTTGCAGATGATTGGGTAAAAATAAGCGGCACACACCTCGGAGCTGCGAGAGAGGACCTGATAGAAATATTCGATCAAGCGAGCCTTGTCGCACGGTGGCTCGATAAGCTGAGGTGGTCGATTGCTGGCGCCTTTGACTCCCAGGTGCTCAAGCTCATTAGTGATATTGGCGCTGAGGCTGAAGCTTCCTTTCTGCTTAGAAATATTTTGCTCGAAAGAGTGAAGCTAGTTGAGCTATCAGACAACACATTTGCTTTTAGAAGACGTGTGGCAGTTTTGATTGATGAAATTGAAGAAGGAATTCAGTTCACAAAAAAAGTAGCACAGAGAATAGAGAGTACGCTTATACACAGAGGTGAAAATGATGAAGTTAGAAGCAGAGGCCTTGAAGAAGGCGCTGAAAAAACTTGAGATGATCCAAAAGAAGATTGATGGCAATCAGATCATGAAAAGATCGGATATAGTTGGCTTAGTGCTATACGAGTGCTTAAAGGAGCAGGTTAGAGATGAAAATACTCGCCCTACAACTCGCCAGATATGGTGACATTGTACTAACTTTAAGAAGTATTGAAAAGCGTTTTGCGGCTGATCCTTCTTTTGAAGTCGATTTGCTAGTTCGAACTGGGTTTGCAGACATTGTTCCTTCAAGTAACCCTCGACTAAAAGTTAAGACACTTGATCCACGAGCTTTTCTACAGCCTATCTCAAGTGGGGATGAGTCCGGGATGGACGCCTCACTAAAGACGGTAGAGGAGTGGCTAGATCAACTGGCAAAGTGCGATTATGACGGCGTTATAAATTTTAGTTTTTCTCCACTGAGTAGCTTCATCTGTCTCTTTCTGGAAGAGGCGGGGCATTCTGTTATTGGTTATTCAAGGCACAGAGACGGAACCTTTAGCGCAAGGGGATTTACTTCTCGCTACTTCTTTTCACAAGTGGGGGTTCTTAAGCCAAATACTACTCATTTAACGTGTATCTTTGATCGAATGTTGAATGTAGAGGATGAGATTTGTCGAGATCCAGTGCTTGAGAGAAGTCCTTTTCCGCGGACGCCGGCGAGCTACGCGTTGATTCACGTCGGCGCATCAGAAGAATCAAAGCTCTTAAGTGTCGGACAGTATTTTAGAATTGTCGAAGGGTTGACGAGATGGCTGAGTCTTCCAATTATTCTTGTTGGCTCAAAAAGAGAATCTTGGCGCTCAGAAGTTTTAACTTGTGGTTTACAAGATAAAAATCTGATTGACCTTGTCGGCAAAACTTCGATAACCGAGCTGACTGAGGTTGTCTCTAGAGCAACCGTCGTGATTGGGTGCGATAGCTTGGTGTTGCAATTATCCTCATACTTCAACCGGCCCACTTTTATTGCAGTGAATTCTCAAGTGAATCCATTTGAAACGGGGCCCACGGCTGAAGCTGGTTTTGTCTATTATGCTACGGACATGTCTGCACTATGCATTCAGGAAATCGTATCTGATATTGTACGACACTTGAAGGGATTTGCCCCCAAAAACCATACTCTCAGTTGGTGTAAATCAACTTCGCAACTTGAGCCGACTCCCGAGGGGATCGGTTTTGAGACATCGAAACAGATCTGGAATGGCCAGTTCGGAGCCTTGATTTTAAGTCGGCCACCTGACCTTCCGGTTGAGTCTTTAAGAGAGCTCATTGAGACGGCGTTGACTCAGCTGTACTCTATCAAGAGAAACGGATTCAGCACCGCATCGAGGGGGATTTTAACAAGTGTCGATGAACTTTTTGATATTATTGAACGGCAGCATTTAGACTGGATGCCGTGGATCCGTTGGTTCAATATGCTTCGAACTCAAATTGGACCTGGTAACGAAACAGAGACAATCGATAGAACGATTAGTTGCTTCCGATTAGCAGATCTTAGTTTGAAAAATCTGACAATTAGGCGAGATGACACACTGGTGGAAGTCAAAAAAGAAGTAAGAGACGATCAAAACGTTTTACAAATTTGACGGAGGTTGAGATGGAGATTCGACATCTCACGCGAAATGAACTTGAAAAAGAGAAGAAGAGTGGGCGGTCAATTGGTGAACTTCTTTCATCTATCGAAGACGGTTTGATAACTCAGAAACTCTATTTGGTAGCGGTCACCGTTAATGAACAAAAAATCTTTGATCTGGAGGAGGATTCCTTTCGAGCGCTTTCTCTCGAGGGTGTGTATTCACTTGAAATAACCGTGCAGACGTTATCTGAAATAATTAAAGACACAAGCTCATCTGGCATCCACATGTGTGAGGAAATCGGCAGAGATATTGAGGTTGTTGCTAAACAGATACAGACAAAAGGCTTGAACGAGCAGAGCGCCCAGACTGTTTCTCGAATTAGCAATGCGCTCAAAGATTTGTTTGATTTGTGCGATCACTTGGCATCTGCTGCAGAGCCGTTAAAAGTTCATTGGAACTCTGAAGAACCCGGCGGCTTTGGTTTTTTTTCACAGACCGTAAATCGAATGGTCGACGAACTGGAGGGTGGCGAATTTGTCCTTCTTTGCGACACGCTATCTTATGATCTTCTTGAGGGGATACTGGCACTAAAGTATTCTCTTGAAGAGGTGAATCACGATGCGCGTGGAGAGGTCGGTCGCAGAGTCTAGCAAAAGAATCGGTTGTCACGGCTTAGGTTCGCGATTGATAGCTAAGCTTTCGAAGGGCCACTGGCAAATTTCCCACGAGAGCGACATCTCGAAGTTGAAGAATGGTAGCTTTGACCTTTTGATTGTTGATTGGTCTTTCCTTAAAAAATCAGAAATCCAGGATCAAGAATCCATTCTATATAAGAACAATATCATTTTTAGTGCTCCAACCTGGAACAAACAAGATCTCGGATTAGTGTTTGCTCAATCTAAATCTACAGTAACCCACAAATTTGTATGCGAAGAAGACCCACAAGAAGTGATTGACAGTTGTTTGCTAAAAGGCTTTCACCAAATGGAGATTGCTGAAATTGACAGGGAACTAAAAAAAACGATTCAGATCCAGTTTAAGGAGCTTCAATCTATTACTGGCAATCTTAATACTATCGTCGACTCGCGCACCCAAGTATTGAAAGAGAGCTTGAAGAAACTTGAAGATTCGAAGAGTCGACTGCGCATGCGAACGCAAACGTTAGAGCGGTTGTTTGAAACAGAAGATCTTGAGAAGTGGATTTGGACCCTCAAGAGTCAGCTAACCCCCGCGGATCCAATGCGTGGTCCCATCGTTTTGATAAAGACAGATAAGCTTAACTATATCGCTCACAGTCTTGGTCCGAGGGTGCAAGAAAACTTCGTAGGAGACCTTGGTTTTAGTTTGAATAGAGACGTGAAACTGTTGAGCGAACAGGCGCAAAGTAAGCTAGCGGCGACCATCCAGCGGCCGTTGGGGCGAGTTGCGGGTTGGGCGCTTCCGACGGAAGAGGTAGAGGGCGTTGACTTGCCCGGATTTGGGAAGACGTTACAAATCTACCTACTGTTCGAGATCGTTCGCACAAATTTAACTTCACAGAAAGCAAGCCAGAAGGCTCTTTCCAATTGGGTGCTTCCACTGAGTCTTTCTTTGATGAGAGTCTTAGTTAGGGAGCGCTGGGCAAGCCAACTGGTTCTGTGGGAAAAAACATTCGAATCAATTAAGGAGCCGATTGCACTACTGCAATCAGACTTTCAGATTATTCGTTGTAACTCAGCCTTTCAACGACACCTCTCTGAAGAAAAACGATGTTTCGAAATGTTCTTTGGCAAAGCGGCTCCCTGTGATGACTGTCCGATGATGGGTTCAAGCACTTCGACTCAAATTAAATCATTGAACTCAATCTTCGAGGTCGAATCGTTTTTTTTGAAGGAACTTTCAAGCAAAAATCAGAATGTTTTTATTCATCGATACATTGACATAGCTCAAGAGCGTCAACAGCACTCCCAAGATCTTCAATCAGAGAAAATGGCTTCACTAGGTCTTTTGGCGGGAAACATCGCTCACGAATTAAATAATCCACTTGGAGGAATATCTTCTTTGTGTCAGTTAGTACTATTAGAACCCAATCTATCTGCAGGGTCTCGAGAAGATGTGACGGAGGTTTTAGAAAGTGCGATTCGGTGTCAGAACATCGTGAAAGATCTGCTGGAATTTGTAAAGACCGACCCAGAACAAGGCGTGCGGACTTTTGACTGCGGTGAGCTCATAGATAAGACGCTCCCCTTTTTAAAAGTAGTTCTTCGTGAGCACCTCGTTCGAATAGAGAGGCATGATCAAGGCGCACTACTAACAGGGCCCTTCTCAATGTACCAGCAGGTTCTTTTTAATTTGCTTCACAACGCCGTTCAGGCGACGGAAAGTGGTGGGGAGATCGCTTTACATACGAAGGTGAACGAGGCAGGGAAAATAGCACTGCAAGTGAGAGACGACGGGAGGGGTGTGGACGAACAGAGTTTGCCTAAAATCTTTGAAGCCTTTTTCACGACAAAACCCGTGGGCCAAGGGACCGGCCTAGGACTTAGCCTAAGTCGTGCAATTATGCGTAGGCATGGAGGGGAACTTGTTTTCATTCCGACAGAAGGCAAGGGTGCTTGCTTTGAAATGCAGTTCAAATAGAATGTTTTACTAGGTGGCTATGAAGATTTTAATTGTCGACGACGAACCTCTAATAAGACGACCGTTAAGAAAGCTGTTCGAGGGCCGCGGACATACAGTTATGGAAGCTGCTAATGGGTTAGAGGGACTGGATGCGCTGCAAAGCTTTTTTCCGGACATTGTCTTTTTGGACGTTGTCATGCCTGGATTGACTGGCCCACAAGTGGTTGAGCAGATTCCCGGCAATTGTGAGGCAAGAGTGTTCTTGATGTCTGCATTTTCTGAGAACAAGCTTGATTCGCTCATTCAGTCAAAGAAAATTGAGGCTTTTATCAAGAAGCCATTTGAAAATATTGTTAATCTATTGTCTTTGATTGAAGGCGAGTCTCCCAAGGAGTGTTTATGAGCGAGGTCCCCGTACGAAAGAAGGTCGCGGCCTTTCCTTTTGAGATTCGCTTCCTATCAACCCGGCCATCATGCAAGGGGAGCGTTTTGAAGCTAACAAAAGTAGGACTTATTGTTGAAGCGCAATCGCTATTGTTGACGCCAAACGAACAGGTTGAAGTAGAATTCACCCTTCCGGTATTTAAGGACACTATAAAGGCAATCTTGGTTTGTATTAAAACGTATGATCATTCCGACCCCAAGGCCTCCAGTCCCGACACGAAAGTGAGACGATTAACGGAGCTGCATTTTAAAAGTATCTCGGCTGTAGCGGAATCAATATTGGATCGCTTTCTAGCCCAATTAAAGAGTGGCGCTCGTTGAGAATTATCGGCGGAAAGTTTAAAGGTAGAAAATTAGTTACCTTTACAGCGGACCACATTCGTCCGACCTCAGATCGCGTTAAAGAGAGTCTATTCAACATTCTTATGACAGAATGGGAAGGCGCTCGCGTCTTAGATCTTTTTAGTGGAACAGGAAATCTTGCGTTAGAGGCGCTCTCTCGAGGAGCCTCTCAAGTGGTTGCAGTTGAAAGTCATAAAAAGTCTCTGGAGATCATCGAAAAGAACATATCGCATTTGGGTGTTAAAGGAAGTATCGAACTGAGAGGGCAAGATGTTTTTGCTTTTTTGCAAAAATACAGTGGCGTACCTTTTGAGATAGTTCTGGTAGACCCCCCCTTTACCAAGGCGCTTGCAGATTCTGTCATGGTGAGCCTATCGACTTCGGCTACCTTGCACCCATCGACAATTGTCGCTATTGAATCCTCTAGAAAAGAAAAACTGATTGATCAGTACGGAAGCCTTTACAGGTACGACCGACGAGAATACAGAGACAAAACATTATCTTTCTTTCGACAAGGAGATTCAACGTGAAGGCAGTTTATCCAGGAACCTTTGACCCTCTTACTTTAGGGCATTTAGATATTATTGAGAGAGTAGCGGGGATATTTAACGAATTGGTTATTCTTATTGCTCACTCTGTATCAAAGGACGCATGGTTCACTCCAGCTGAGCGCAAGTCATTGCTTGAAGAATCTCTAAAACACTTGAAGAATGTGACTGTTGATATTCACACGGGTCTGACTGTCGACTATTTAACCGAAAAAAAGGTGAGTGTTTTGGTCCGGGGCTTGAGAGTGATCTCAGATTACGAGTATGAAATGTCTATGGCAAATATGAACCACAAGCTTGCAAAGGGTGTGGAAACTCTCATTATCTTTTCTAAGCCAGAGTTCAGTTTTTTATCTTCTAGAACAGTAAAAGAAGTGGCCTTTCATGGGGGGCCCGTAGAGGGGTTGGTTCCTCCACCCGTTGTTAAAGCGTTAAAAGAGAGGAGTCAGCGACGATGATTCAGCTTTCTCAAAGAGCTAAAAATTTAAAACCATCGCCCACGTTGGCTCTTGCGGCAAAAGCCCGCGAGCTCCAAGACAGGGGCGAAGATGTTATTTCGTTAACCGTAGGTGAGCCAGATTGGCCAACCTACGACTTCGTAATAGAAGCTGGAATCGAGGCCCTTTATCAAGGCCACACAAGGTATGTTCCTGCAAATGGAATCCCTGAGCTGCGAAAAGTCATAGCTGATGCGTTTTCGAAAGAGACAGGCCTGACAGTTGATTTCAAAAGTCAGGTAACGGTTAGCGCAGGTGCGAAATTTGTATTGTTCTCAGCCATGCAGTCGCTGATTGACAGTGGTGATGAGGTTATTTGCCCTTCACCCTATTGGGTGAGCTACCCAGCAATGGTCGAGCTAGCAGAAGGTGTCCCGGTAATTGCTCACTGCTCGAAAGCAGATCAATTCAAACTGACACCAGAAATCTTGGAATCTAAGATTTCCGCTAAGACGAAATTGCTGATTCTCAACTCGCCATCTAACCCAACCGGTATGGTGTATTCGGAGCCGGAGTTAAAGGCGCTTTCTGAGGTTCTTGTCACTTACCCAAAAATTACTATTTTGAGTGACGATATTTATAATAGGCTCTACTTTTCTCAAAAAGTGGCTCCTCACATTTTGAAGGTGGCTCCGCAGTTAGCTGATCGAGTATTATGTGTAAACGGAGTTTCTAAGACTTACGCTATGACAGGCTGGCGCTTGGGTTGGGGCATAGGTCCTTCTCACATAATTAAAGCAATGTCTGACTACCAGTCTCAAAGTGTATCTTGTGCGCCGTCGTTTGCTCAAAGAGCAGCTATTACTGCGATACTCGGGGGCGACAATCGTGTTACCGAAAGTGTTCGTGTGCTCAAAGGGCGAATCAACAAAGCGGTAGATTGCGCTCAAAAAATCGCGGGACTTGAGCCCTTTGCACCGCAAGGCGCGTTTTATCTTTGGCTAGGAATAGAGCGCCTACTTGGCAAAAATCATAATGGGAAGTTGCTGCGTAATTCTAGCGACTTTGCGATGGAGCTGATTGAGTCTGAAAAGGTTGTGACTGTACCCGGGCTCGACTTTGGTCAAGACGGATATTTACGGCTGAGTGTTGCGCTACCTGATCAACAAATCGTTGAAGCCTTCTCACGCATTGCCCGTTTTGTGTCGGAGCTAACTTAAGAACGCTCAGTTAAGATCACTTAGCGAGGTCTGGTCTCGGAAGAACCAACAAAAGAGACTTGGTACCTTGATGTAAACGATTTACTCTAGATCTTAGGAGGGGTTGCGTGGGTGCGTTTGGACTACTGCAAATTTTGATAGACATTGTTTTGTGCCTAAGTTTGTTAATACTGTGGAAGAAGTACTTTCGGCTAGCTGCAAAAGATGACCCGCGTTTAAGTAGAGGCCTACAAATACTTCAAAGTAAGATTGCGGTTCTCGAAGATTTGTCCGATCGAACAGAACATCAAGTTAGGCAGCTGAGCTTGCTACTTGATGAAAAGAGCAAAGAAGTCCAAGAGCGCATCGAGTCTGCTGACAGGCACATAGACGGCATTAGACGATCCATACAAAAGAGTCTTGAAGTCGCCAAAATATTTGAAGACAAGATTCCGCATGCGGAGGTCGTCGAGCGCCAAAATACCCAAAAGTATCTTGATGCAGCGAAGATGGCTCATGCAGGAGAATCAGTCGATGCGATAGCTGCGAAAGTCGCACTACCTAAAAATGAGATTGAGATAATCGTTAAGATCCACAAAGACCGGTCGATAGTAGGCGCACATGAAAACACCGAAAATGATCCTGTCAGTCAGGAAAGATTTGTACTCAATCAACCAGACAACTCTTTTGTGGAAGATTCTAAGAGTCCAAACACTTGAAAAGTTTGTTTCGGTTGAATGAAATAATCGAAACAAAAATAGTTGAGATGGTGTCCTCATCTATTTTTATCGTTAGTGTTCGGGGTAAACTGCTTCGGGTAACAAACAGTTCACATTTGAATCTTAGGGCCGATGATGAGATCCGGCTCCGAGTTCAATCTTTAGATCCAGTGAAACTGAGCACAGATCTGAAAGGTGCACATCGTCAGCTAAATCGCACTGTCTAAGCGTCAAGCTTCGATGACGAAATCCCATCTTATGCGAATGCGACCATCAGACTCTACGATTCCCTCAGGAGGGTTCGGAAAGGGCGCAGCTTCTTTAAAGGCTTCGATGGCTGCATCGTCCAGATCAAGGACTCCTGACTGATCTAGTACTTGTACGCCAACAAGTGTTCCGTTTCTATCTAACAAGATTAATAGTTTGGTAATTCTGTCTTGCCGTGAGGCAAGCTGTCTGCCTTGACGGAACATCCTGCTGACTTTTTGTTTGATCTTCGGCTCCCAAAACAACCCAATTCGATCTTTAATTCTTTTGTAGTACGAAAAGTACACGAACTCTCTGGTGCTTAGCAGAGTTTGAACACCGACTTCGATTTCTTTTAGGTAGTCATCGTTGGCACTCGGCGTACCCAATTTCTGTCCTTTGGAGGCAGCTTTTAAGTCCCAATTGAACTTGGGAATTAAGTCTTTCATTTTCACTGAGCCAGCTGATTTGACACCATCGCCAGATTCTTCTGCAAGAACACTTCCTTCATTCGCTGAATCGGGTTTGTTCTTGTCTTCAGCTTTTTCTTCGCTTCCCAATTGTCCTGCTTGATTGTTGAAGTCGCCCCTAAAGGGAGCCTTGGTTTCACGCACAACTCTTTGGTTGTTACGACTTAAGAACTTTGAGTCTTCCGGCACTTCGTCATTAACGGCCTGTTCACTTTGATCAACTATTTGCTTTTCTGCGCTGTTAAGTAACTTCGCAGCTTCACTGGGATCTTTTTCATCTAGATAAGTGACTTCGATTTCTTCGTTACTTGGAGGCATCGTTGAATAGGGCCGCTGAAGGAGCATTGCAATCAAGGCAACTATATGAAGCAGGAGAGAAAGGCTAAATGAGATTTTAGTTTTGTTTCTTATCATTTATCCCTCTTAAATCTATTCGGATTCTGGTTGAGGCGGCTTTAGGCTTTTCACTTGGAGGCTTTGAAATTTGCTCTTAGACTAGTGTCATGAAATACAGCGTCTGGGCGCAAACTGACCGCGGATTAAAGAGGCAAACCAACCAGGATACTTTCCTTATTGATAGGGAGCTGGCTCTATTTGCTGTAGCCGATGGAATGGGCGGGCATAAAGGGGGCGAGGTAGCTTCTGCGTTGGCAGTGCAAACAATTCGCGAGGTTGTATCAGAAAGTTTTGAAAAGGACGCGGGCAAACGTCCACTTGACCTTATTTCGGATGCATTTTTAGAGGCCAGTGATCGAATTTACCAAGTTGCACAAATGAAACCTTCCCTCACCGGCATGGGCACGACCATGGTCGCGATACTTCTTCGAGACAACATCGTCTATGTAGGAAATGTTGGAGATTCACGAGCTTATTTGTTTTCAGAAGGCCGCCTTTGGCAGGTGTCGGAGGATCACTCCCTTATGTGCGAGCAACTGAGAAGTGGCATACTTAAGGAAAGTGACGTTGCCGACTTCGCTTCAAAAAACATTATCACTCGCAGCGTTGGCTTCGAGCCAAAGGTCCAGGCAGATTTGCTTTTTCGGCCAGCTAAGCCAGGTGAGATATACCTTCTTTGTTCGGACGGCGTATCTGGCATGTTGGAAGACACTGACATTGAACGAATTCTTACCCAAGCAAACGCCGATAGGATGGTCCCCGATCTCATCGAGCAGGCGAAGGATGCTGGTGGGGATGACAACATTACGGCTTTGCTCCTCTCTATAGAATCCCTCAGCTGAAACGTGAATTGACGCATTCTGACACTGGAATTATCCTACATTTAGGGATAGTGTTTCTTTCTAGAGGGGCGTTTTGGACCGAAAACACGTAACAATACTTTTGTTAACCGACCAAAAGGGCGTAGGAAGACGATTTGTTATTCCTGTAGGCTGGTTCCGGTTAGGCGTATTTGCCGCATCTTTGCTGGCGGTATTAATTGTTGCAGTTGCGGTCGATTACTCGGGACTCTTGCTTCAATCCGTTGAAAACAAAAAACTGCGCGGAGAAAACGCTCAGCTGAGATCTCAGTTTGAGGTTTTAGAAGAAAGAGTCGAGGGCTTAGAGGCAAGTCTCGAACGTGTTCGCGCTTTTACTGCAAAGCTCAAAGTAATTACTGATACCGACGATGAGGACCGTGCACTGACGCTCGCAATGGGACCCATCGACTCCTATGACGAAAACTTTGAAGAGACAGAAGATCGAGGACCCGCTTCGGTATTTTTAAAAGAAGACGCTTTGTTCTTAGATAAGCCCGTACTCGATGCAGAATCAGGGGAGCTCGCTATTGAAACCCAGCGCGGTTACAATAGTTTGTTGATTCGAGTCGAGCGAAATCTTAAAGAGTCGGCACTCAGAGAGCAGGGCACACTAGAGCTTCTTGAACTGCTGTCGAGTCGACAAAGTCTTTTGCGGTCCACTCCTTCTATCGCGCCGCTAAGAGGGTGGTTGAACTCGGAGTTTGGTTACAGAAAGCATCCCGTTACGGGACGAGCCGTATTACATCAAGGTATCGACATCCGAGCTCCCATGGGCTCACCCGTTCGCGTTACTGCTGATGGAGTTATATCTTTTGCTGGCTACGACGGTGGTTACGGCAAGCTTGTGTCAGTCGACCATGGTTATGGTGTTGTCACACGTTACGGCCATAACTCCCAGCTGTTTGTTATCCCTGGGCAAAAGGTGAGCAGGGGTGATGTGATTTCGGCAGTCGGTGCTACCGGCCGCACAACTGGGCCCCACCTTCATTATGAAGTTCGTCTTAACGGCGTTGCCGTCGACCCCAAAAATTACATTTTATCAGAGTAAATTTTCGGAATTCACAGTGCTTCAGGTTTTCAAATCTTCCATTTTTTTCAAATGAAAAATTTCTTCGAGCTACTCCCATTAACGGGAGCAGTAATTATCGCTTAGAGTATTGGAATCTAGCGCGTGCACCTTTTTGGCCGTATTTTTTACGCTCAACTTCTCTTGGGTCGCGAGTTAAAAATCCAGCTTTCTTAAGTGCAGGCCTAAGGGTCTCATCAAGAGAACAAAGTGCACGAGCAACGCCGTGTCTGATAGCGCCAGCTTGACCGGCTTCGCCCCCGCCTCTTACTGAAATCATAAGGTCGACATCTGACCTCTTACCGGCAAGCTCTAAAGACTGCATGCTCACCTTTAGGGAAGTACTTCGCTTCAGGTATTCTTCGATGGGCCTTTTGTTAACGACGATTTTTCCTTTTCCGGGCTTAAGAAAAACTTTCGCTGAGGCTTCTTTTCTTCTTCCAGTCGCGTAGTATACCTTTTCAGCCATTGCGGCACTTCTCCTTAGTGTTTAATCTCAACCAATTGCGGCTTTTGAGCCACGTGAGGGTGCTCTCCGCCTGCGTAAATTTTTAGTTTCGTCAAAAGATGCCGAGAAAGTTTGTTCTTCGGAAGCATGCCCTTTACAGCATCATAGATGATGAAAGAGGGGTCTTTAACTAGCATTTCAGCAGCCGTCGTTTCTTTCATAGAACCAAAAAAACGAGAGTGTCTGTAATACTTCTTTGAATCCCATTTTCCGCCGGTTAATTCTACTTTGTCACAATTAATGACGACAACAAAATCACCATTATCAACATGGCTGGTGAACGTGGGTTTGTTTTTTCCGCGCAAAAGTTCGGCAATTTGAGTCGCCAAACGACCTACTTTTTTGCTATTTGCATCTACCAAAACCCAATTTCTTTCAGCGGTTTCGGCATTGGCCATGAACGTCGACATGAGAAGCTCCTTACGAAGTCCTCGGTTTTAAATTTCCCGGCATTCTTTGTCAAGATCTTCAGGATAGTTAACTCTGACAAGATAGAGACCCCAGGCCGGGGCCGTCTTGAGGGCGGCCTTGCGATCTTTCGCCGCCAAGATGCGCCCGATCTCGTTAGAAGGGCGTTTGTGGACAGCCAACTGGATCTGGGTCCCCACGAGGTTACGAACCATTTGCTTCAAAAATCCATCTCCCACGATGGTAAAATCATAGAATCTGTCTTCTAACGGGATCTTTTCTACCAGGGAACTCCTGGCAAAGCTGGGCTCTTCATACGCCGCCATCGCGGCCGGCTCGCCTTGCCGCAGCGGGATGAGGGCGGCGCTTTCGCCACTGACGGCGTTCAAAGATCTAGCCTTGGTTTTCTCGTCAGCACACGCGGTTAAAGGTTTTTCAGGGAAGCTCTCAATGTGATTCCAGGCTGGCTGGCACGTCCATTTTGCGGAAAACACAGTTCTCACGTTGTGTTTAGTTTTTGTTCCCGAGTTTTTGAACGAGGTAAAATCGTGCGTTCCTTCGATCTGGGCGGCCAATGCATTAAGTTCTGAGAGGTCGAGCGATGTTCGTACCCATTGAGCGACATTGCGAAAGAGGGGTGAGGGTCTGAGTGCGTTGTACACCCGGTAGCGGTATATCTTAGAGACGGCAGAGGCCATCGCATGAAAGTGAGGGGGTGCAATAAACGCCCGCCTGCAAATTATCGAGTCGGGTAAAAGGCTGTTCAGGCTGTAGCAAAAATCCGCTGTTTCTAAAAGTTTGAGCGATCGAAAATGAATGGTTTGCTCGATCGCGTGTACTCCCGCATCGGTGCGCCCCGATGCAAGAACGGTGATTTTCGTACCAAAGAGGGAGCTCAAAGCATCTTCGATAACCTGCTGAATGCAAGGCTTTTGAAAGTTGCTTTGGCGCTGCCAACCCCCGTGAGGCGTGCCGTCGTAGCTAATCGTGAGACGGTATTTGATCATGATTAGCTTTTACCTATACCTTGCAAGAAAGGCTAAAGGAATTAGGGATACGTTTTGAAATCTACCGGGATGGCCTTGCGGTGGACCGAGTCCTTTGGGCGATAGCGCTGAAAGGCGCCCACCCACCGTAAAGCTTTGCCGGCCACATCGACCCACGCGTTTCCTAGCCTTTGTCTTTACGATCTCGGGGTGGCCGTCGGGGTAGGGTTTATTTGCCAGAGACAAAGTTCAAGATGACTCGTTGAGGACCGGTTCCTAGTTTTGTAAGAGCGCGCCCGTTGCGAATTATTTCGAAAGTGAAATTTTCAAAAGTTGCTTCTCGTTTCTTGGATGGGTTCTGCCGACCTAAGCCAGTTTCCGAAAAATAATACCGATCCAAGTAATCAACGAATTGGTTATCATCCATTAGACGCATGAGTTGGTCGAATGCTAGTGGATCACCTTGCTCCTGAATTCCAATCCTTAAAGGTTCATAAATTGTATTCATCAAATAATTTATCTTTATCACACGGCGCTTCGAATTTGAGTTTACAAGGATGTCTCTGACAGTTTCACTTGAGCACATCGAAAACTTTCCGCCGGAAACGTAAATTTCATCGGCTTCGACACACATTTGGTGGTCGCCTCCCTCCGAGGGGACATTCACATTTAGAAAACTTAGAAAATATAATGAGGGGCTATCAGCTAGCCTTTTAAGACGTATGACGGGAAGCCCTTCATTTGTGAATGATTCTGCGACCTCATTTATAGGCCCTTTGGTTACCTGCTGTCGGTCCCAAAGCGCGGAGGGATGAGTCACAAATAGAACCGCTTTTGCCTTTAAGGGTGTACACGGTTGTCCAAACGCGACAGAAAATGGCAATGTCCACGTAAGAATAACTACTAGGCAGCTCTGGATTCGCATTTAATTTCTCCTGTCCTCATCAATGCAATTCGGGGGCCTGGCGCTTGTGATTCGGGTGGCACACAACTTAGTGCCGTAAATTTTAGTCCAAAACTCAATATTTAAAGGGGGCTGCTTGGCTGTAAAAGCGCGGGCTTTTCGTAAGTCTACCAAAATTAGGGCGCGGATCTTCGGCCGGGTTGCTTCTTGAGACGTAAGACTCATCCGTTACTTTTTTAGACATCGCGGGAGCTCAACGTACTCGTTCGCTTTTTGTTTGTACTTCTACTTCTACTTCTACTTCTATTTGTATTTGCGTGGCACTGTCGCTTCGCAACTCTATGTAACCCATCAGTCACTGTGGATGCTATAGACATTGAACTTTATTTCAAAACTTGTTGACTAGGTTTTCGCACTCTTAGTTGGCCATAGGTTTAGCGTGGGATGTCCGCCACGTTAGGGGATTCGTGTTTGTCTTGAACAGCCCACTACAGGCTAGGTTCCGTTCGTTTACATTTGAGTATTTGGCTCACTGAAGTGACACATCAATTTCAAGGAATCTTCGAAAATGCGCGTTTCAAAACCCGTGTTAGGGTGGCCAAAAGCAAAGAAAAACGATGAATGCGAAAGAAAGGAAGTGCAATGAATCCAAAAGATCTGAAAGACCAAGAACTCTTAAGTAAAACGAAGTCACTAGTGCAAAAAGAGCGAGAACTCCTTACCGAGGTTCTTCAACATATGCGCGAGATAGATCGGCGAAAACTCTACAGTGATCTCGGGTACCGCAGCCTTTTTGACTATGCCGTCAAAGAGCTCGGCTATTCTGAAGGACAAGCAGCAAGACGCATTCAAGCACTGCGG
>PEZS01000005.1:0-494 GCA_002778785.1 Bdellovibrionales bacterium CG10_big_fil_rev_8_21_14_0_10_45_34
GGCTTCTTTCGGGTTAACCAGCACGACTTCTTTTTCTAGTTTTTTACATGGAAGAGTTTTACATAGCTCTATCCAGGTTTGTTTGTTCTCTGGTGTGATTACGCTGACGATTTTTCTGGCTTTTGATACTGAGAATTCACCTGCTCGAATGGCTTCTTTTAATTCAGGCACTTCACGAGATTTCCTCATAACGCCAATGAAACCTGCCGCTACCGACTCCGACAGTTTCAAAGCCTCTGTGCAATAAGTCCAAAGACTTCCGCAGCCAAGGCGAAGGAAGGCCTTATATTTTTCTACTGCGTCTAAAGCCTCGATAAGCTCGGCTTCGGCAGTTAGGTACTTTGCGGTTTTTTCGACGGCGTTAGTGTGAAGCTTTCTTAAAAAGATATTGTCTGGTTTCATAGAGCCTTCGCTTTCGTTTCTTGGTTTCTTGGTTTCTTGGTTTCTTGGTTTCTTGGTTTCTTGGTTTCTTGGTTTCTTGGTTTCTTGGTTTC